>NZ_JBFWLF010000116.1:0-12927 GCF_050252275.1 Citrobacter sp.
GCATCAATGGAATAAGAAAATCCTTAAGTGGCATTGTTTATGATTTTTTACACATTACTGAAGTTAATACATCACCCCGTATTTGGTAAACATAATGTGAAATTATATATCTGATTGATTTTGTTGAAACTTGAATGGCTTTATGATTTTGAAATGATGTTTTAAGTCACAAAAGTGGATAGTTTAGCGTGGTAATATCAGAATATTGATAATCTTTACCGTCCCTGCCGCGATAATAATCCTGTGAAACCGTTCTGGCAGAAATAATGCCAGTTTGTCTCTTACTAAAAATCAGGGCAGCGACATCTTGTTCAATTATAACCGAATGATTAATTCGTCATTTTCGGTGTTATCAGCCTGTAATAAATGAGGAAAGGTGAATGAAAAGAGTGGCCGTCTTGCTGGCATCGGGTTTCGAGGAAGCGGAAGCGATCGTTACTATTGATATCTTGCGTCGTCTGAATATTGACGTCGATACCCTGGCCTGCGCGGAATCTCGCGCCGTCGTGAGCTACCACAATGTCCCAATGGTCACCGATTACACGCTGGCGGGGCAACAGGAGCGCCTGTATGACGCGGTGGTGCTGCCGGGCGGCCCACAAGGGAGCGTAAACCTGGCGGCGAATCCACAGGTTATTGAGTTTGTCTCGCGCCATGATGCCGCCGGAAAATTAATTTGTCCCATTTGTTCAGCGGCCGCTCGTGTATTAGGCGGCAACGGCTTACTGAAGGGGCGTCGTTATGTCTGCTCAGGCGATCTCTATAAAACGGTGACTGATGGCGTTTATGTTGATGCGCCGGTTGTGGAGGATGGGCATCTCCTGAGTGGTAAAGGATTAGGCCATATTTTTGATTTTGCCCTGACGCTGTCAGCCCGTTTGTTAGGCAATGACCAACCCGTTCGTGAACATGCTGAACATATCTATTATCCGTGGTAATTCGTTCGTACCCGAATACAGGGGGATTCGGGTACAAGGATTTGTGAGCTGACCTTATGGATTAATGTGCTACGCCACTTTTTATTTGTCTGACAATTACCCCATTTCTTATGTCATTTTCCGCTGAATTTATGTACGCAATTACTGTAATTCTGCGGTGTGATGCCGCTCTCCTATGGAGAATCAATTTCCCGCTACAACTATTCCAGCACTGGCACTTATCTTGAGTTCTTTTGGTAATGCCTTGTTTTTCGTCTGAATTACATAAAGTCGTTGAATATTACCCTACATAAAATGACGCTAAAGCTGGAGTTAACCATGCACAAATTCACTAAAGCGCTGGCAGCCATCGGTCTGGCTGCCGTTATGTCACAATCCGCTATGGCAGAATCGATGAAACTGGGTTTTCTGGTGAAACAACCGGAAGAACCCTGGTTCCAGACGGAGTGGAAATTTGCCGATAAAGCCGGGAAAGATTTGGGCTTTGAAGTGATTAAAATTGCGGTGCCGGACGGCGAGAAGACGCTGAATGCGATTGACAGCCTGGCGGCGAGCGGGGCGAAGGGGTTTGTTATTTGTACCCCGGATCCAAAACTGGGTTCCGCCATTGTCGCGAAGGCGCGCGGCTATGACATGAAAGTGATCGCCGTGGACGATCAGTTCGTCAATGCCAAAGGCAAACCGATGGATACCGTCCCGTTGGTGATGATGGCGGCAACCAAAATCGGCGAACGTCAGGGCCAGGAACTGTATAAAGAGATGCAGAAACGGGGTTGGGACGTCAAAGACACCGCGGTGATGGCGATTACGGCCAACGAACTGGATACCGCACGTCGTCGTACCGGCGGTTCGATGGAAGCGCTGAAAGCCGCCGGTTTCCCGGAAAAACAGATTTACCAGGTTCCTACCAAATCTAACGATATCCCCGGCGCATTTGATGCTGCCAACTCCATGCTGGTTCAGCACCCTGAAGTTAAACACTGGTTGATTGTCGGCATGAACGATAACACGGTACTCGGCGGCGTGCGCGCCACTGAAGGCCAGGGCTTTAAGGCGGCGGACGTGATCGGCATTGGTATTAATGGCGTTGACGCAGTGAGCGAACTGTCGAAAGGGCAGGCGACCGGCTTCTACGGCTCACTGCTGCCAAGCCCGGACGTTCACGGTTATAAATCCAGCGAAATGCTCTACAACTGGGTGACTAAAGGCGCAGAACCACCGGCATTCACCGAAGTGACTGACGTGGTGCTGATCACCCGTGACAACTTCAAAGAAGAGCTGGCGAAAAAAGGGTTAGGCGGTAAGTAAGACGACAGCAAGTGAAAAGCCGGATGGCATCGCTCATGTTGCCATCCGGCAACCGGTTAGAACGATACTGACTCACGGAGACGTTATGCAACAGTCTACCCCGTATCTCTCATTTCGCGGCATTGGTAAAACCTTCCCCGGCGTTAAAGCGCTTACGGATATCAGTTTTGACTGTTACGCCGGTCAGGTGCATGCGCTGATGGGTGAAAATGGCGCCGGGAAATCAACGCTTTTAAAAATTCTCAGCGGTAACTATGCGCCAACCACGGGCTCTTTGGCGATTCGCGAGCAGGAAATGCGCTTCGCGGATACCACCGCCGCTCTGAATGCCGGCGTTGCCATTATTTACCAGGAATTACATCTCGTGCCGGAGATGACCGTTGCCGAGAATATCTATCTCGGGCAACTGCCACACAAAGGCGGCATTGTGAACCGTACTCTGCTTAATTATGAAGCGGGTTTACAACTTAAACATCTGGGGATGGATATCGATCCTGCGACCCCTCTGAAGTATCTCTCCATCGGCCAGTGGCAGATGGTGGAAATTGCCAAAGCACTGGCGCGCAACGCCAAGATTATTGCCTTCGATGAACCGACCAGTTCGCTCTCTGCAAGGGAGATCGAAAACCTGTTCCGGGTGATACGCGAACTGCGTAAAGAAGGGCGCGTCATTCTCTATGTTTCGCACCGCATGGAAGAGATTTTCGCGCTCAGTGATGCGATTACCGTGTTTAAAGATGGCCGTTACGTGAAAACCTTTACCGACATGCAGCAGGTCAACCACGATGCGCTGGTGCAGGCGATGGTTGGGCGCGATCTGGGCGATATTTACGGCTGGCAGCCACGTCCCTATGGCGCAGAACGCCTGCGTTTGCATGCCGTAAAAGCGCAGGGCGTACGCACACCCATCAGCCTTACGGTACGCAGCGGCGAAATCGTTGGGCTGTTTGGGCTGGTAGGCGCGGGCCGCAGTGAGTTAATGAAAGGCTTATTTGGCGGCACCCGTATCAGCGAAGGGCAGGTGTACATCGACGAAAAACCGATTGATATCCGCAAGCCGGCGAATGCTATCGCGGCAGGCATGATGCTGTGCCCGGAAGACCGGAAAGCGGAGGGGATCATCCCGGTGCATTCGGTACGTGACAACATCAACATCAGCGCCCGGCGTAAGCATGTGCTGGGGGGATGTGTGATCAACAACGGATGGGAAGAAACCAATGCTGACCAACACATTCGCTCGCTGAATATCAAAACCCCCAGTGCCGAACAGTTAATTATGAATCTCTCCGGTGGTAACCAGCAAAAGGCGATTCTCGGTCGCTGGCTATCGGAAGAGATGAAAGTGATTTTGCTCGACGAACCGACGCGCGGCATTGATGTTGGCGCGAAGCACGAAATTTATAACGTTATTTATGCCTTGGCCGCACGCGGCGTTGCCGTGCTGTTCGCCTCCAGTGACCTGCCGGAAGTCCTCGGCGTGGCTGACCGCATTGTGGTGATGCGGGAAGGAGAGATCGCCGGGGAATTACTTCACGAACAGGCGGATGAGCGCCAGGCGCTAAGCCTTGCGATGCCTAAAGTTAGCCAGGCTGTCGCCTGAGAAAGGAGAGAATGATGTCTTCCGTAACAACTTCCGGATCGGGCGCACCAAAGTCGCCATCACCCTTTAGCCTGGGACGTATCTGGGACCAGTATGGCATGCTGGTGGTCTTCGCCGTCCTGTTCCTCGCCTGCGCTATTTTTGTGCCGAACTTCGCAACATTCATCAACATGAAAGGGCTGGGGCTGGCGATCTCCATGTCGGGCATGGTGGCCTGCGGCATGTTGTTCTGCCTGGCATCAGGAGATTTTGACCTGTCCGTGGCGTCGGTGATTGCCTGTGCCGGGGTGACCACGGCGGTGGTCATCAACATGACCGAAAGCCTGTGGATTGGCGTGGGGGCGGGTCTGCTGCTGGGGGTGCTGTGCGGGCTGGTTAACGGCTTCGTGATTGCACAACTCAAGATCAACGCGCTGATCACCACGCTGGCAACGATGCAAATCGTCCGTGGTCTGGCATACATCATTTCCGACGGTAAAGCGGTGGGGATTGAAGACGAGCGCTTCTTTACCCTCGGCTACGCCAACTGGTTCGGCTTACCGGCACCGATCTGGCTCACGGTAGGCTGCCTGATTATCTTTGGCTTGTTGTTGAACAAAACCACCTTCGGGCGCAACACGCTGGCGATTGGGGGCAACGAAGAGGCGGCGCGTCTGGCCGGGGTGCCGGTGGTGCGTACCAAAATCATTATTTTCGTGCTCTCCGGTCTGGTCTCTGCGGCAGCCGGGATTATCCTCGCCTCGCGTATGACAAGTGGACAGCCGATGACCTCCATTGGCTATGAACTGATCGTCATCTCCGCCTGCGTGTTAGGCGGCGTTTCCCTGAAGGGCGGCATCGGAAAAATCTCATATGTGGTGGCGGGTGTCCTGATCCTGGGGACCGTGGAGAATGCGATGAACCTGTTGAACATTTCGCCCTTCGCACAGTACGTCGTACGCGGCTTGATCCTGCTGGCAGCAGTGATCTTCGACCGTTACAAACAAAAAGCCAAACGTACGGTCTGATAAAAAAGTCTAACTTTTGAGTCTAGTTCCTCTCCTTTGCCAGCCGCTACACCCGGCTGGCAATTGTCTTTGCAAATGGCGAGCATCGTCACACTGTCTATACTTACGGTTGCTTATGAGGCGCGATTCGCGCGGCTCAGATATAACAATAAGGAGGAGTACCGGGTGGCAGAACCGTTAACCGTAACCCCTGAACAGTCCGTGCACTATGCTTATTTTTTTGATCTCGATGGAACCCTTGCGGAGTTAAAGCCGCATCCAGACCAGGTGGTGATTCCTCCCACGATCCTTCAGATGCTCCACCACCTTGCAGAACGCAACGCAGGGGCTTTGGCATTGATTTCAGGGCGCTCAATGGTTGAACTTGACGCGTTGGCTCACCCCTGGCGCTTTCCGCTGGCAGGGGTGCATGGGGCTGAACGCCGTGACATCAATGGGAAAATGCATATTGTGCATCTCCCTGCGGCAATAGAACGCGATATTAGCGTGCAGTTACATACGGCGCTGGCGAAACTGCCGGGGACGGAGATGGAAACCAAAGGGATGGCGTTTGCGCTGCACTATCGACAGGCGCCAGAACATGAAGCTGCGCTGCAGGCGCTGGCACTGCGTATTACGCAAACCTGGCCGCAGCTTGCGCTCCAGCAAGGGAAGTGCGTTGTCGAAATTAAGCCGAAAGGCACCAATAAAGGTGAAGCGATAGCCGCGTTTATGCGTGAAGCGCCGTTTGCCGGGCGGGTCCCTGTTTTTCTGGGTGACGATCTGACCGATGAGACCGGGTTTCGCGTGGTGAACGAGGCGGGTGGCATTTCAGTGAAGGTGGGAGAGGGGGAGACGCAGGCACAATGGCGATTAGCCGGGGTGCCAGACGTCTGGCGCTGGCTGGAGTCTGTTTACACTGCACAACAAGAAACAACCATGAATGACAGGAGAGATGGCCATGAGTCGTTTAGTCGTAGTATCTAATCGAATTGCGCCCCCCGATAACAAAACCAGTGCAGGCGGCCTGGCCGTTGGTGTGCTGGGCGCGCTGAAAGCGGCGGGGGGACTGTGGTTCGGTTGGAGTGGCGAGCTGGGTAACGAGGATCAGCCATTAAAAAAGGTCACCCGGGGCAATATCACCTGGGCGTCGTTTAACCTGAGCGAAAAAGACCACGAGGAGTATTACAACCAGTTCTCTAATGCCGTGTTGTGGCCCGCCTTTCACTACCGCTTAGATCTGGTGAATTTTCAGCGCACCGCCTGGGAAGGCTATCTGCGGGTGAACGCGCTGCTGGCAGATAAGCTGCTGCCGTTACTGAAAAAAGATGACATCCTCTGGATTCATGATTATCACCTTTTGCCGTTCGCCAGCGAACTGCGTAAACGTGGCGTGAATAATCGTATTGGTTTCTTCTTACACATTCCTTTCCCAACGCCGGAAATCTTTAATGCGTTGCCGTCATCGGAAGAGTTGCTTGAGCAGTTATGCGACTTTGACCTGCTGGGATTCCAGACTGAAAACGACAGGCTGGCCTTCCTTGACTGTCTCTCCAGCCTGACGAGAGTCACGACTCACGATACGCGCAGCCACACGGCCTGGGGAAAATCGTTCAGCACCGAGGTGTATCCCATCGGAATCGAGCCGCAGGAGATTGCCCAGCAGGCTTCTGGTCCATTGCCGCCAAAACTGGCGCAGCTGAAAGCGGAGCTGAAGAATCTAAAGAATATCTTTTCCGTTGAGCGACTGGATTACTCAAAAGGGTTGCCAGAGCGTTTTCAGGCCTACGAGGCGTTGCTGGAGAAATACCCTCAGCATCATGGAAAAATCCGTTATACGCAGATTGCGCCCACTTCACGTGGCGATGTGCAGGCGTATCAGGATATCCGTCACCAGCTTGAGACAGAAGCCGGGCGCATTAACGGTAAATACGGGCAACTGGGCTGGACGCCACTGTTCTATCTCAACCAACATTTCGACCGCAAATTACTGATGAAAGTGTTTCGCTATTCAGATGTAGGGCTGGTCACGCCGCTGCGAGATGGTATGAATCTGGTGGCGAAGGAATTTGTGGCTGCCCAGGACCCCGCCAATCCAGGTGTTCTGGTGTTGTCTCAGTTCGCCGGTGCGGCAAATGAGCTGACCTCAGCGCTGATCGTCAATCCTTACGATCGCGATGAAGTCGCGGCGGCGCTGGATCGTGCACTCACGATGCCGCTTTCCGAGCGTATTTCGCGGCATGCTGAGATGCTGGAGGTGATTGTCAAAAACGACATCAACCACTGGCAGGAGCAGTTTATCAGCGATCTAAAGACGATCACCCCGCGCAGCGCTGAAACTCTTCAGCAGCGGAAAGTCGCGACGTTTCCAAAGCTTGCCTGAGCGAGGTTTTCGGGGATCAATCACCTTCAAGCGGGACCAGCAGGACATCCACCAGGCTTGAACTCACCACACTTTTCGCCGAGCAGGAGGCTCGCGAAAAGAAGCTATGGTTGTGGTTGCCACAGATGACCAGATCCACGTCGTGTTTGCGGCACACGTCCAGAATATGCTCGCTTAACTCGCCGTAGGTAATGAACGTCTGCGCGATCGGATAGCCCGCCTCTTTCCCCAGTTTTTCAAGAAAATCAGTGGTCTCCTCATGCATTACCGCGCGTAAATCCTCCAGCATGGGGGCGGCAAATTGATTGTATAACTCGGGGTCGGAGGCGAGGGTGATGAGGCTAATTCGTGCGTTGACGGGACGGGCAATGGAGACGGCTTTCGCCAGGAGTTGTTGGCTTTCCGGGGTGACTGCCACGGCGACAAGAATGTGGGTGTAGCTCATAACTCGCTCCTTATTGCAAGAATATGAGGTGGTTCTTCAGCATTACTCCGATTTGCTGACAACTGCAATGCCTCTATATGACAATAATGTGAACGCTATCATAATTATTCATTAATATTCCTTATAAGTGGAACTCAGGAATAACTAAAAAAGTTAACCAAATCGATTGACTTAAATTAAATCAGCGAGTCAATCAAAATTTGGTTTAACAAATTCATGTTCGTGATTAATCGCAATCTAATCATAAGCTCTGCGTATTCATAAAAATAAGTAACAATTAACATGTTGTTTCACAAGCATAAAAATAATTTTGCTTGCGGAAGCAGATAAATGCATTTCAATTATTTTACTTACGTGATATTAACGCTGGTTGCGTAAAATCTTTCGCCGCCCCTGACGCTTGATTTAATACCCGTGAGAATAAAATGGCGTTTTGCTGATTAATTTCCCAGCAAAATAAAAGCCCAACTGATGGATTTATGTTAACGATTAAGTTAATTTATGTGATGCGCATCACATATTTTCCAAATTCGCAGCGTGGGTTTGTTGTATGTCTCGGGTGTGACGAGTACAGTTGCGTCGAATTAGGAAAAATCTTAGGCATTTGTAAGAATTCATGTGCTCGCGTTACAACCAGGCAAGATGCCAGCGTGACGCGCGCATTGATGTTTTAAGCGCCTGAGTCGAAGGTATGTGTTTGACCTATTTGCTTTTTTTACCGGGAATTCCCGGCGACATCACGGGGTGCGGTTTTTCCGCATAAAAATAAAAGTTGGTTATTCTGGATGGGAATAATGCATACATCCGAGTTGCTGAAACACATTTATGACATCAATTTGTCATATTTACTCCTTGCACAGCGTCTAATTGTTCAGGACAAAGCGTCCGCCATGTTTCGTCTCGGAATCAATGAGGAAATGGCGACCTCTCTGGGGGCGCTGACCCTTCCGCAAATGGTAAAACTGGCAGAAACGAATCAGCTTGTGTGTCATTTCCGTTTCGACAGTCATCAAACCATTACGCGTCTGACTCAGGATTCCAGAGTAGACGATCTCCAGCAAATTCACACCGGTATCATGCTGTCCACGCGTCTGTTAAGTGATGTCAATCAGGCTGATGAAACCGCGCGTAAGAAAAGGGCCTGATGATGAGTGAAAAAAGCATTGTTCAGGAAGCTCGTGATATCCAGTTAGCGATGGAATTGATCACACTGGGTGCCCGTTTGCAAATGCTGGAAAGCGAAACGCAGTTAAGCCGCGGTCGCCTCATCAAGCTGTACAAAGAACTTCGCGGCAGTCCCCCGCCAAAAGGCATGCTGCCGTTTTCCACTGACTGGTTTATGACCTGGGAGCAAAATATACATGCTTCCATGTTCTGTAATGCCTGGCAGTTCTTACTTAAAACGGGCCTGTGTAGCGGTGTTGATGCCGTCATTAAGGCGTATCGACTGTACCTGGAACAGTGTCCGCAGGGTGAAGATGGGCCGCTGTTGGCGTTGACTCGCGCGTGGACGCTGGTGCGTTTTGTCGAAAGCGGCTTGCTTCAGTTATCAAGCTGTAACTGCTGTGGTGGTAATTTCATTACCCACGCTCACCAACCTGCGGGCAGTTTTGCCTGCAGTTTATGCCAGCCGCCTTCCCGTGCGGTAAAAAGACGTAAACTTTCCCAGGATGCTGCCGATATTATTCCACAACTGCTGGATGAACAGATCGAACAGGCTGTTTAACCGATACGGTGTGGACGAAACACTCCAGCAGCGGTAAGTCATTACCGCTGCTTTTTTTTGCCTCGCCAACGCGTTAACGCCCCGACTGCGCATCCTGTCATAGTCAACAGCAGAAGGATGATGTCGTGCTTATCTTATTAGGTTACCTGGTGGTTATTGGTACAGTTTTCGGCGGTTACATGATGACTGGTGGAAACCTGGGGGCACTCTATCAACCGGCTGAATTTGTCATCATCGGTGGCGCGGGAATAGGGGCATTTATCGTGGGTAACAACGGTAAAGCCATCAAGGGGACACTGAAAGCGCTGCCGTTACTGTTTCGTCGTTCGAAATACACCAAAGCGATGTATATGGATCTGCTGGCACTGCTCTATCGCCTGATGGCTAAGTCTCGCCAGCAGGGGATGTTCTCGCTTGAACGAGACATTGAGAACCCGAAAGAGAGCGAAATTTTTGCCAGCTATCCCCGTATTCTGGCCGACTCGGTGATGCTGGAATTCATCGTCGATTACCTGCGCCTGATCATCAGCGGCAACATGAATACCTTCGAGATCGAAGCGCTGATGGACGAAGAGATTGAAACGCACGAAAGTGAATCGGAAGTCCCGGCCAACAGCCTGGCACTGATGGGGGATTCACTGCCGGCGTTTGGTATCGTTGCGGCGGTGATGGGGGTTGTACACGCCCTCGCGTCAGCGGATCGACCGGCTGCAGAACTGGGCTCACTGATTGCCCATGCGATGGTCGGTACATTCCTCGGTATTCTGCTGGCCTACGGTTTTATTTCACCGCTTGCCAGCGTCCTGCGTCAGAAGAGCGCGGAAACGAGCAAGATGATGCAGTGTGTGAAAATCACGTTGCTGTCAAATCTGAACGGTTACGCCCCGCCGATCGCCGTCGAGTTTGGACGTAAAACGTTGTATTCCAGCGAGCGCCCGTCATTCATTGAACTGGAAGAACATGTTCGCGCCGTGAAAAACCCGAACCAACAGCAGCAGACGACGACTGAGGGCGCATGAAGAATCGGTCTCATCCTATCGTCGTGGTTAAACGGCGCAAACATAAGGGGCATGGCGGCGGCGCACACGGATCGTGGAAGATTGCTTACGCTGACTTTATGACCGCCATGATGGCCTTTTTTCTGGTGATGTGGCTCATTTCCATCTCCAGCCCTAAAGAACTGATTCAGATTGCCGAATACTTCCGTACCCCGCTGGCGACGGCGGTGACGGGAGGGAATCGCATTTCCAATAGCCAGAGCGCGATTCCTGGCGGTGGCGATGACTTTACCCAGCAACAGGGTGAAGTGAATAAGCAGCCGAACCTCGATGAACTGAAAAAACGTATGGAACAAAATCGCCTGAGCAAACTGCGTGGCGACCTCGATCAGCTCATCGAATCGGATCCCAAACTGCGGGCGCTGCGTCCGCATCTGAAGATTGACCTGGTGCAGGAAGGGCTGCGTATTCAGATTATCGACAGCCAGAATCGCCCGATGTTTAAAACCGGTAGCGCCGAGGTTGAGCCTTATATGCGTGACATCCTGCGGGCAATCGCCCCGGTGCTGAACGGTATTCCCAACCGTATCAGCCTGTCCGGGCATACGGATGATTTCCCTTACGCGAACGGTGAAAAAGGCTATAGCAACTGGGAGCTCTCTGCCGATCGCGCCAATGCTTCGCGGCGTGAACTGGTACAGGGCGGTCTGGATGACGGAAAAGTATTACGGGTGGTCGGCATGGCCGCCACGATGCGTATGAGCGATCGCGGTCCGGATGACGCCATCAACCGCCGAATCAGTCTGTTGGTGCTGAACAAACAGTCCGAACAGGCCATTTTGCATGAAAACGCTGAAAGCCAGAACGAGCCGGTAAGTGTATTACAACAGCCTGAGGCCAGTCCGCAGGTAAGCGTTCCCACATCGCCACCAGCCAATCCGAGGTGATAGCGTGAGCATGGATATAAGCGATTTTTATCAGACTTTTTTTGATGAAGCTGACGAGTTGTTGGCTGATATGGAGCAACATCTGCTCGATCTGGCGCCCGAAGCGCCGGATGCCGAGCAACTGAATGCCATATTTCGTGCAGCGCACTCCATCAAAGGGGGCGCCGGCACGTTCGGCTTTACCGTTTTGCAGGAAACCACGCATCTGATGGAGAACCTGCTGGATGATGCGCGTCGCGGTGAGATGCAGCTCAATACCGCCATTATCAACCTGTTTTTGGAAACGAAAGATATTATGCAGGAACAGCTCGATGCCTATAAAAGTTCGCAGGAGCCGGATGCCGCCAGTTTCGAATACATCTGCACGGCATTACGCCAGTTAGCGCTGGAAGCAAAAGGTGAAACCGCGCCAGCGGTGGTGGCGAATGCCCGACTGAGCGTGGTCGACAACACGACACCTGACGACGTGGTCGTGGCAGAAGAAGCGAAATTACGCATCTTTCTCTCGCGCCTGAAGGCCAGTGAAGTGGCCCTGCTGGAAGAAGAGCTGGGCAATCTGTCCACCCTGTCTGATGTCGTCAAGGGCGAAGACAGCCTGGCGGCCACGCTTGATGGCGACATTGCAGAGGATGACGTCATTGCCGTGCTGTGCTTTGTGATTGAAGCCGACCAGATTGCCTTTGAGAAAGTGGTGACAGCGACGGCACCCGCGGTCCAGCCGGAAGTGGCTGAAGTGGTTGCGGTCGAACAGCCTGTCGTCGCCGTCCCAGCGGTGAAAGCGGTTGGCAGAGAAGCGCAAACCGGACGCGTAGAGCGGGAAAAACCGGCACGCGCCAGTGAATCCACCAGCATTCGCGTGGCGGTGGAGAAGGTAGATCAGCTGATCAACCTGGTCGGTGAGCTGGTGATTACCCAGTCAATGCTGGCCCAGCGTTCGAACGAACTCGACCCGGTCAATCACGGCGATCTCATCACCAGCATGGGGCAGTTACAACGTAACGCCCGCGATCTGCAGGAATCGGTGATGTCGATTCGTATGATGCCCATGGAATACGTGTTCAGCCGCTTCCCGCGTCTGGTGCGCGACCTGGCGGGCAAGCTTGGTAAACAGGTTGAACTGACGCTGGTCGGCAGCTCGACGGAACTCGACAAGAGCCTGATTGAACGCATTATCGACCCGCTAACGCACCTGGTGCGTAACAGCCTCGACCACGGTATCGAACTGCCGGAAAAACGCATGGAATCCGGTAAAAATGTGGTGGGCAATCTGATTTTGTCGGCGGAACATCAGGGCGGCAACATCTGCATCGAAGTGACCGATGACGGGGCTGGACTGAACCGCGAGCGCATTCTGGCGAAGGCGATCTCCCAGGGGATGGCGGTCAATGAAAACATGACCGATGACGAAGTGGGGATGCTGATTTTTGCCCCAGGCTTCTCGACGGCCGAGCAGGTGACCGACGTTTCCGGACGCGGCGTGGGTATGGATGTGGTGAAACGGAATATCCAGGAGATGGGTGGCCACGTTGAAATCCAGTCGAAGCAAGGGACCGGCACCACCATTCGTATTTTGCTGCCGCTGACGCTGGCGATCCT
>NZ_JBFWLF010000117.1:0-12921 GCF_050252275.1 Citrobacter sp.
GACTTGATGCCGATATCGCCCACGCGCTGATGAGCATCAACGCGGTGAAAGGTGTCGAAATTGGTGACGGCTTTGAGGTCGTGGCGCTACGCGGCAGTCAGAATCGTGATGAAATCACCAAAGACGGCTTCCAGAGCAATCACGCCGGCGGTATTCTGGGCGGGATCAGTAGCGGCCAGCAAATCGTGGCCCACATGGCGCTGAAACCGACGTCCAGTATTACCGTTCCGGGTCGCACCATTAACCGTTTTGGCGAAGAGGTGGAGATGATCACGAAAGGTCGTCACGATCCGTGCGTGGGGATCCGCGCCGTGCCGATTGCGGAAGCGATGCTGGCGATCGTGCTGATGGATCACCTGTTACGTCAACGGGCGCAGAATGCGGATGTCAAAACGGATATTCCACGCTGGTAAGAAATGAAAAAAACCGCAATAGCTCTGCTGGCGCTTCTTGCCAGCACGGCCAGCCTGGCGGCGACGCCGTGGCAGAAAATTACCCAGCCCGTGCCGGGCAGCGCGCAGTCAATTGGTGGCTTCTCGAACGGCTGCATAGTGGGAGCGGATACACTTCCCGTGCAGTCGGATCACTATCAGGTAATGCGCACCGATCAGCGCCGCTATTTCGGTCATCCCGATCTGGTGATGTTTATTCAGCGGCTGAGTACGCAGGTGAGCAATCTTGGACTGGGTACGGTGCTGATCGGTGACATGGGCATGCCTGCTGGTGGTCGATTTAACGGTGGACATGCCAGCCATCAGACCGGTCTGGATGTCGATATTTTCCTGCAGTTGCCAAAAACACGCTGGACGCAGGCGCAACTGTTGCGTCCCCAGGCGCTGGATTTGGTGGCCCGTGACGGTAAACATGTCGTGCCAGCGCTGTGGAAACCGGAAATCTCCAGCCTGATTAAGCTGGCGGCGAAAGATAACGACGTCACGCGTATTTTTGTGAATCCTGCCATCAAACAACAGCTTTGCCAGGATGCCGGCACCGATCGCGACTGGTTACGTAAAGTGCGACCCTGGTTCCAGCACCGTGCGCATATGCATGTCCGATTACGCTGTCCTGCCGACAGCCTTGAATGTGAAGATCAGCCGTTGCCTCCGCCGGGCGATGGCTGTGGCGCTGAGCTACAAAGCTGGTTTGAACCACCAAAGCCCGGCACAACAAAGCCTGAGAAGAAGACACCGCCTCCGTTGCCGCCTTCCTGCCAGGCGCTACTGGATGAGCATGTACTCTGATGGATAATTTTGCGGACCTGTTTATGGTCTCTCCGCTGCTGTTGCTGGTGTTGTTTTTTGTGGCAATGTTGGCTGGATTTATCGACTCACTGGCGGGCGGCGGCGGCCTGTTGACCATCCCCGCGCTGATGGCGGCAGGGATGTCTCCCGCGCAGGCGCTGGCAACCAATAATCTGCAGGCCTGCGGCGGTTCGATTTCTTCTTCAATTTATTTTATTCGCCGTAAAGTGGTGAACCTCGCCGAGCAAAAACTCAATATCGCGATGACGTTTATTGGTTCGATGAGCGGCGCACTGCTGGTGCAGCATGTGCAGTCAGGTGTGTTGCGACAGATCCTGCCTGTTCTGGTGATCTGCATTGGTCTCTACTTTTTGCTGATGCCGAAAGTGGGTGAGGAAGACAGACAGCGTCGCCTGTACGGTCTGCCGTTTGCCCTGGTGGCCGGTGGCTGCGTAGGCTTCTACGATGGTTTTTTTGGCCCGGCGGCAGGTTCATTTTACGCGCTGTCGTTTGTCATGCTGTGCGGCTATAACCTTGCTAAATCGACGGCTCACGCCAAGGTGCTGAATGCCACTTCCAATATTGGCGGCCTGCTGCTGTTTGTCATCGGCGGGAAAGTGATTTGGGCCACCGGTTTTGTCATGCTGATCGGGCAATTTCTCGGGGCGCGGATGGGGTCACGACTGGTACTGAGCAAAGGACAGAAGCTGATTCGGCCTATGATCGTCATTGTCTCGGCGGTGATGAGCATGAAACTTCTTTATGATAACCATGGACAGGAGATTCTCCACTGGCTGGGGATGAATTAATGAACAGTACGCACCGCTACGAACAATTGATTGAGATTTTTAACGGCTGCTTTGCCGATGATTTTAATACCCGTCTGATTAAAGGCGACGACGAACCGATCTATCTTCCTGCTGATACGGAGATCCCGTATCACCGGATTGTTTTTGCGCATGGCTTTTACGCCAGCGCATTGCATGAGATTTCGCACTGGTGCATTGCCGGAAAAGCGCGCCGCGAGCTGGTGGATTACGGCTACTGGTATTGTCCGGACGGTCGCGATGCGGTGACACAGGGGCAGTTTGAAGATGTGGAAGTGAAACCGCAGGCATTCGACTGGTTGTTTTGCGTGGCGGCGGGATATCCGTTTAACGTCAGTTGCGACAACCTGGAAGGCGATTTTGAACCGGACCGCGTGGTGTTTCAGCGTCGGGTTCATGCACAGGTGATGACGTATCTGGAGGAGGGCATTCCCGAACGTCCGGCGCGCTTCATCAAAGCATTACAGAATTATTATCACACGCCTGAACTTACGGCGGAACAATTCCCGTGGCCAGAAGCGCTCAACTGAAGCCAGTGCCACGTTACAATGAGGAAAGAAGATGATCGCGGAGTTTGAATCACGCATTCTGGCATTAATCGACGACATGGTAGAGCATGCAAGCGATGATGAGCTGTTTGCCAGTGGATATTTGCGTGGCCACCTGACGTTAGCCGTCGCAGAACTGGAAGGTACTGATGACCATTCTGCTCAGGCCGTCTATGCCAACGTCACCCGCAGCCTGGAAAACGCTATCGGTGCCGGTGAGTTGTCGCCGCGCGATCAGGCGTTAGTCAAAGAGATGTGGGACGCGCTGTATCAGAAGGTGGCGCATCAAGGCGTTTAATAATGACTCAACAGAGGGTCAATTAGACATCTAAGCGAAAGTGTCTCATTGTGGGTCCGATAGTGAATTCTTTATTGGACCCAAATTCAGGTATATTGTGAAAAAGAGAGAATTTCCTTAATATATTGCAAGGTATTACTTTATGCATAAATTAATTTTAATTTATCAGATATTTCGCAAATGTAAGAGTAAAAAACGCACTATATAATCTCTCTCAAATTCAAATAATCGCTTTGATGAATTTTAATGCGACTATTTAGTCTTCTTTGTTATATAAATATAATCTTAAAAAAATATCAGAGGGTTATATTTTAGAAATCCAAAGTTCATAATATTTCCAGCTTGAGCCATATACGAATTCAGGCTGCAGACTGTGTATACGCGCGACTAGCTATCAGGGTTGTTAGCTACTAAATGTATCATAATAGGGACTAAGAAAATGAATGAGCTACTCATCAAAGCTTATGTTAAGGGGTTAAATGGGGCCGAACGTGTCCATAACTACTTTAAAGATGAGCGAGGCGTGACAGCTGTAGAATATGCAATTGTACTTGCTGGCGTTGCAGCCGTAGTCGCAGTGATCTTCGGTAAAAATGGTACAGTACAGACGTTGTTAGAAAGTATTTTCAAAACGGTATCGCAACAGGTTTTGGATTCTATCACTTCCAATGCCAATCCATAATAAGCGTTGAGCTAATGCGGGCAGAAAATATTCTGTCCGCACAGTTTAATAAAGTGAATATTAATAAAATGGTGTGAAAACATCATTTTTTATGTGTAAGCAAAATATGGTAATCCCTTTGTAGGCTTCGCAATCGGCAAAGTCCGTGCGGTAGCTATGTCCTAAATAAATGTATATCATGTACGTATTCCTCAATATACATTTACTCCTATTATAGAACTTAACTCTTATATTCAATTTTCCCATAATATGCGGACGATGATGGCATCATAAATCATAGTTTGCGTCATATAAATTATGACGTCACACATATTAGCCTGATAACGTTGAGGATATCAATGAGCAAAAAATACTCATTAATAATTAATATTGCCATGATCGTTATTGGTATCATTGGTATGCTTTTTTATTATATGGCGAGCAAGAAACCCCAGTACAAGCCCAGTCAGGTGCAGAAAGTTGTTCAAACAAAAGTTATCGAAGCGCCTACTGAGAGTATTACCGTCGCCGTTGCGAAGAAAAATCTGCAAAAAGGGACGCGCTTAACCTCTGGTGATTTTCAACTCGAAACCCTCAAGATAAAAGAGGGGGGGAATGAAAAAAGTACACTTTCAGTGGGCGATATTGATAACTGGATGCTCAAAAGTGATATCTCAGAAGGTGCAAAAATACCCCAGGCAATTTTAGTTAAGCCAGGTAGCGACGAATATATAAAAATGTCAGCAAAGCCTGGAAGTATAGTCTACGGCTTCTCTATTAAAAAAAATGATAGCTATCTCTTCAATAATGCGCAAACTGGCGGCGGAGTAGATATTTATCTGGCCTATAATTTGAGAGTAACAAAAGACGAATCCGGAGAGATAAAGACTGCGCCAGTAACGGATGCAACGGATCACATTAATGGTCGGCATTTTAAAATGTTAATGAAAAATAAGAAGATACTGTCCATTCAAGCGGTTACATCGAAAGTGAAAAAAGTAGTATATGAACAAAACCCCATGATGAATGAAGGTTATATTTTAGTGGAGCTCACGCCTGCAGAAGTGATAATGCTGAAAGGTTTAGAGGATGCAAAACTGTATATTTTTCCAACAAGCGAAAATATTGCTGAATTTGATCCTACGCATTCTGTCTTAGTGGGGGACGAAGGCCAGTGGCCGATTGATAATAGCAATATTTTATCGACTGCGGTTCAAAGTGCGACAACGATTCAAAATGACAGTGAGCTTATAAGAGAGTTTCGCGGCGAGAATAGTGCTAACAGTTCGATAAATAGCAAATAGCGCTAAAAGTATTAATAATACGGATGCTTAAAAAAGGATAGATTTATGTCGAAAACAGCAAAAGTGCTCGTTTTATTTTGTTTATGTCCATTATTACTATCGTCTGCCTTTGGAGAAGATTTAACACTGAAGGAAGGGCAAGCAAAAAATATTTCATCGCAGCAGAAAATAGAGACTGTTTTCATCTCAAACCCAGAAGTTGCAGATTACAAAGTCATTGATAATAAAAAAATTGTCCTGTTTGCCAAGCAACCAGGTGTGGCTGATCTAACGATTTACGGAGTGAAAGGAAAAGTATTAAAAAAAATCAGCGTTGCCGTTGATGAAATCGGAAGCTCCCTGGCCCAAAAGGTGAATAAAAAATACCCTGGCACCAAAATTAGCATTGAGCGCTACATGAGTAAAGATAAGGCAACTTATATTATTCAGGGTGAAGTGGCGACAGAAGAATTAAGAGATGAGATCTATAACACCGTTGGTAGTCTTGTTGGCAGTGATAAAAAAGAAGAAGACGTCACCTGGAGTGAAAACTCGCCAGGCGGCGGCACGGGCGGCACCAAGATCGACCATTTAAGTAAAAAAAGATGGGGCAATATCATCGATCGCATGACTGTACTATCATCGCCGCAACAGGTTAATGTGAAGTTAACCGTTGTTGAAGTGACTAAGCAATTCACCGATGCGTTGGGCATTGAATGGAGCAGCTTAACACTGGACAGTATCATCAACGGGGGGAGTACAGCAAACAGCGCGGGAGTCTTCAGCTTAATTGGCTTCAAAGGCGGATTTGATGCAGGAAACATTAGTACTGTTATCAACGCCGTCAAAAATGACAGCATTGCGAAAGTGTTAGCACAACCGAATTTAACCGTACTCTCAGGAGAGTATGCCAGCTTTCTGGTAGGAGGGGAGATTCCAATTGTTGTCGATAGTGGTGGCAACAGTACGGCATCTGTGGAGTATAAGGAATACGGCATACGCCTTAATATTGGCGCAAAGGTGAATCGCACTGATAAAATCCGTCTTTTCATATCTAACGAATTAAGTAATGTTACAGGGAGCTACACTTACAACTCCTATGCTATCCCGACCATTAACACCAGAAGAACACAATCCACAATAGAATTAGCCGATGGAGATAGTTTTGTCATCGGTGGATTACTGACTGAAACTGACCGAGAGTCTTTATCTAAAGTGCCGTATGCCGGCGATATCCCAATCCTTGGGGCTTTTGCCCGAAGCTCACAGACTGAAAGAGAGAAGAGTGAGCTGGTCGTATTCGCAACTGTAAAATTAGTAAAACCGTTTTCAGCAGAAAATAGCTATAAAATCCCCACTCCCCAATACCATAAAACTTCAGTAGACAAACTTTTCTTCAATGTCGGTGTTGCTGATGAACACACTAATAGACTGGAAGAAGACGCAAGAAGTTTTATTTCACGCGGTGGATTTATCCGATAAGGAACGGGAGGGAAAATGCTGGATCTTACTAAAATTAACAAAAGAAATATTGAGAATAAAAATAACAATTCCACCATTGGAACTGTTGCTGTCATCTCATCACGTAGTCATGTTTCTGCTGGAGTCATGACCCAAATACGTGTGAACGGCTGTCAGGACATTATCCAGGTAAATAAATTTTTCAATGATATTATCGATGATAAAGAATTAACATCGTCAGAGTATCTCATCGTTGATATTGAAGATTTTAACGATATAGACGTGATACAGGAAAAGATAAAATATCTCTTTCCTGCTGCAACGAAAAAAATATTTATTGGTGATGTTGATTCAATTACCTTTAGCAATGAAATGAAGCGAATTGGAGCAGTATATTTGCATCTTGATTCACAAATTACATTGCTCGGTGTTACATTGAAGAATTTTGAAACTGATATTACAAGTGTGAGCTATACACAACGAATCAGTATCCTGGGCTGCAAAGGGGGAAGTGGAACTTCTTTTGTTGCATACCAGTTTTTTAGATCAATCTGTGAATTAAGTCATTTACCTGTATTGCTTGTTCAGGGGCACACAGGCACACCCGATCTTGATCTCATATCAGATACCGCTCTACAGCAGGACGGTGTAATAACATATCTTGATGCAATACGTGGGATGAAGATTGCTACTGATGAAGAACAATGGCAGTTTGATGCCGACGAACACAAAAATTATAATATTGTTGTTTTTGACCACAATGTAACAACCCAGGTGAGAGATAAACTTGCCTACATTGTCCCTGGTTCCGATTTTATCTTTATTGTCGTAACCAGAGAACTCTCATCAGTGCGCAATGCCCGCCTTATCATTGATGAATTAGAACGGACAACCACTACTTCAGATAATCAAAAGAAAAATTCAAAAAATATTATCATTCTGAATGAAAATCATCATTCAAGACCGGATGAGTTGACTAAGGAAGATATAGAAAATTACCTTGGCAAGAAAATTGATATTTTTCACCCTTTCATTAAAGATGTAAAAAAGACTGATAATAAATCAGAACTCTATTTCTTTACGGCTAAAATGTTGGGCAAAAATATAAAAGGCGGGGCACTCGGGAAAAAACAGAAAGGTCTATCGCTATCTTCAATATTTAAAAAGAAGAAAAATAGTTAATGAGCAGTTTGTCATCGTGGCTATCCCTCGGCAAGGCGCTATATTAATCATGGGCCTTATATGAATAAATCCATTTCCTTTATCTATTTCAGACAAGAAGTACTCAAAAACATAGATCTGGAACAAATTGAAAGTATCAAAGAAAACCGTGCGGAACTCATTAACGAAGTTAATGCGGTTATGCGTAATGTTATTAATAACAATCGCACAGAGAATTATCTCTCTGCACCGGAGCGTCAGGAACTGTGTGAGTTAGTTGTTGATGAAATTACGGGCTATGGCCCATTGCGCGAGTTAATGGAAGATGAGTCAATTAGCGATATATTGGTCAACGGCCCGGATCGTATCTTTGTAGAACGTAAAGGTCGCCTGGAACTATCTGATAAACAGTTCATCAATAATGAGCAGTTAACAGATATTGCCCGACGTCTGGTGGGAAAAGTAGGAAGGCGAATTGATGACGCTCAACCACTCGTGGATGCGCGTATGCCTGATGGTAGCCGTCTCAACGTAGTTATTTCTCCAATATCTATTGATGGCACCTCAATGTCGATCCGTAAATTTGGTAAGGGAAATATAACTCTGGGAGAGCTTATCAAATATGGCAGTATGAATGAAATGATGGCCAATTTCCTGGTAATCGCCAGTCGTTGTAGAGTCAATATCATTGTCTCCGGGGGGACAGGTTCGGGCAAAACAACGCTACTAAATGCGATGTCCCAATATGTTGACGAAACTGAACGTGTATTGACACTTGAAGATGCTGCGGAACTTCGCTTACAACAAACACATGTATTAAGACTAGAAACGCGATTGGCCGGTTCAGAAAACCAAGGGCAAATCACGATGCGAAATTTGGTTATCAACTCACTTCGTATGCGCCCGGATCGTATTATTATTGGGGAATGCCGTGGGCCTGAAGCCTTCGAAATGCTGCAGGCGATGAACACCGGACATGATGGTTCTATGTCAACGCTGCATGCTAATAACCCGCGTGATGCATTAGCTCGTCTTGAGAGCATGGTAATGATGGCCAATTCAGCATTACCACTAGTAGCAATACGGCGAAATATCTCAACTGCTGTAAATATCATTGTTCAGGCTTCACGTCTTCCCGATGGTTCCAGAAAAGTAATAAATATATCCGAAGTCATGGGGATGGAAGGTGAGAATATTATTCTCCAGGATATCTTTTCTTATGCTGCTAATCCTGAAAGAGATAATAATGGTATGATCACGGGTACGTTTACATGTAACGGTCTTTTGCAGCGGTCAGCAGTTTATCGGCAAGCTTTAATTCATGGTTATCTTGATCCGTTACGGCAACTATTTGGGAATAAAGTCTCATGATAATGGCAATGATTTTTATCGTTATCTCTATTTGTGGCATTCTTCAAATATATTTATCGTTAAAGAGAACGAAGGAAATAAAAGGAAAGATACTCTCGACTAACATAATTGCCAGCCAGGAAGTAGCAAGTAAAAAACAACCATTCAAAGATTCAATGGAAGGAGTTTTCATTTTTATTGAAAAACTTCATGCTAATCTTATTGGTAAAAAAAACGAGCACATTTTTAAGCATGTAGCGATAATACTGGTGGCATGTGCCGCAGCATTATATGTAAACATGGAGTATCTGAATTTCAGCAATATTGTAATAACTAATATCACGTTACTTTCTACTATCTATATTTTGTATATGCGACAAGTAAAAAAGTATCGTCGAGAGTTTGAGCGGGATTTCTCCGAGGCACTCAATATAATTAATAGTGCGGTACGAGTAGGGCGCCCGGTATTGCAGGGTTTTGAAGAATGCTCACGGGTGATAGACAGTGATTTCGGAAGAGAGTTTAAACGTATTCTCATGCGGCTGGATATCGGAGATGATCCTGAGCGCATATTTATGGATTCATACGAAAAATTTCCCTATAGTGAATATTTTTCATTTGTTATTACGGTACTTATAAATATGAAAGGTGGCGGGCAAGTTAGCGAAGTGATGTCCCGCCTGACAATGTTAATCTCGGCAAGTAAGACGTTGGATAGGAAAAAAATCGCAATGACTGCTGAGGCAAGAATGTCGGTTAAAGTACTGGTCATTATTCCTGTCTTTTTCTTCTTTTTCCTGAAGTTTGTGGCACCAGATAACTTTGAAATTCTTGTTGGAACCGATGCAGGAAAATATATTCTTTATTACGCATTAACAAGTATATTAATAGGGCTATTTATCGTTTGGTCTATGATGAATAAGGTTGGGTGAAATGATATATATTATTTCTTTTATTGTTTTTCTGACAGGGGTCAGAAGTATATTACTCCTTATTTATCGCAAGCAACGTGCCAATAAAGTTAACAAGCTAATTAATTTTTCTAAAGTAGATAGCAATAAAAAGAATATATTAACATATGGCACAAATTTGATAGAAACACAACTGGACAAAACTTTCAAGAAAAATAGCAAACTTGTTTCCATTTCATCTGAGCTAGATAAAAATGTTAAAGTTAAGGCGTTTTTATTCGTTGTGATAGCGTCACCAGTGCTCATAGCAAATTATATAGGATGGATGAAGCTTGATAATCAGATGCTAATGATTGCACTGTTGGTCATACTCGGAGTGATTGTTATCGTACCTTCGAGAGTACAAACGGCTATTTCTCAGCGGCGATTTCGAAGAATATCCAATGACATTCCTTATTGTATAGATCTTTTAGCCGTATGCATCCAGTCAGGTATGACAGTCGAAGCTTCGCTTGCTTATATTTCTCATAAGATGGAAGTGATCAATAAAGATCTGTCTTCGTTGCTTATTCGCACTGTTTTGAGAGCTGATGTTAGTGGTATTAATGCTGCACTTGAACAACTTTCTGGGGAAGTGGTTAATGAAGAAGTAAGAATGATGTGCTCAGCATTATTACAGAGCACAAAATTTGGATCGTCAATATATGCCGTACTTATAGATTTATCAAAAGAAATTAGACAGATGCAATTACTTGCAATGGAAGAAAAAGTTGCAGCTCTTTCTGCAAAAATGACATTCCCAATGATTGCTTTTATTCTCTTTCCCCTGATCGCAATTGTTGCCGGTCCGGGCCTGATTAAGATGACTTCGACATGGTAAAAAGATTATTACCCCTATTAATGCTTGCTGTGCTATCTGGCTGTACAGGTGGGCCTACGAATGCATCTGATGAAGAACAAAAGGAATATATCCTCACTCAACTGAATGATTATCAAGGGCTCATTGAGATATACAGAAATAAGCTCAGTGTTAAAGATAATGATGATGAACGATACTATCTGTCCCAGCTATATAATAAAATTGGCGACTATAATTCATCGAATATTTATCTGGCACCGTTGGTGGAAAAAAAAGGAAATAAAGAATATTTACTGCTGAAAACACAGAATCTGCTTGAGTTAGGAAAGGAAAATGAAGCCCAGACCATTCTAAATGAAATGCTTGCACATGATGACTCAAACGGGGAATTATGGAATTTACAGGGTATTTTACTGGCTCAAACAGGAGACTATCTTAAGGCAACGTTATCTTTTGAAAAAGCAAGAGGTCTTTTTTATGATGAAGAGGTTGTCGTCAATAATCTGGCCATGATGGCTATTCTGCAAGGAGATTATGTTACGGCAAGAAATTATCTTCTCCCATTGTATTCTCGGAAAGAATATAAACCACAAACTGCTTATAATCTTGCGTATGCTCTGGTGAAATCCGATGATTATGAGAGTGCGAAAAAAATTATTATTGACGATAAACTCTCAACATCACAACCTGATGCGCTAATTGCATCCCTGGCAAAATTATCACCGCGAGAACATTTTAAAATCGAAGGACATAAAAACGATGTTGCAGTGACTGCAAGCACAAGCGTTGGGCTGGATCAAAATAAGACCCGGACAATGCCTGCATCTGATGCACAGAAAGAACTAAAATCTGATGATTCTTCTCAACCGGTTAGCAGTGGGATATCACAGAATTGTACATTTGATAAAAGTATTTCTGATACTGTTCTCCCATTTGCTGGAGAAATACCTCATGCTAAATTAATAGCCAATCTGACGTCTGCCGGTATATCTGGTGGTGATAGAATTGCTCTTTATTCTGTCTACCCACTTAATTATAGTGTGATGCCCAAACGTTATGACAATATAGTCGAAATAGAGATATTTAACGCTCAACCTATGAAGCGTATTTATGAGTCTCTCCTCTCAAATATACAAAAACGGCAGAATATTAAAAAAATAGAAATCATGAATAATGGCAATGGAAACTCGAAACTGCAAATAGTAACTAACAAATGTATTACAACTAAAAATGTTTCACGTTTATCAGTTAACGGCCAGTATAAAGAGAAAATAATAATTGATCTTAACTATTAGTGTATTGCTTACTTAATCTTCTCGCTTATGCTTGCGAGGCTGTAGATTGTCTGCCCTGGATATTTAAGAATTAATAGTCATAATGCACTCTTTTACTATCATTATTATTGGGGGAGAGTGAATGGAGCGAGTATGGAATATAAAATTAATAATTTGCTTGATACATTATCTGGGATTGATGGAGTTCTGGGCGTTGCTTTAATAGATAACACAATTAAAGAAATCGTACACAGCAAAAATATCAATGATAGGTTTGGTTTTTTGAGTACAGGTATGAGTGATATTATCAGGGCGAATATAAAGTTTAGCAAGCTCTCTGCACAACAAAAGACTATGGAAGATATATTAATTACCTATAGTGATGATATATTTCTTTTAAAACAAGTTCCTGAAGCAGCAAAATATTTTATTTTTATTCGCATTGCGCGAGATGCAAATATTGCATTGACTCGCCTGCGATTAAATGAAAAATTTTCTAATTTGTCTGTGCAATAATCTTTAAAAGTTATTGTTGCATACAGTCCAGGTAATTTGCTTTATCGGAAAGCAAATTGGTGTTGAAAAATTTACGATGGTTAATGACGATGGATAAAATTATGTTACCGTTTGGTATGAATGACGTTGAGTCTGACCTTTCCGAGCCAGAATTAGAAGCGCAAGATCAATCCGATTCGATGGCACAGCATAGCGATGCAGAAGTTAATAATATTTCTGAAGTGCTAATCAATGAATTAAAAGCCGAGCTTGAACGCTTCTCGGAAGGGAATGCAGTATTAAAAAATTTGCTCATATCTACAGCAGATGGTTTTGAAATTGCCTCTCTTCTCACGCCAGGCTATGAACTCCATATTCGAAAAGTATCAGCATTAACCAGTTCCCTGCTGGGGATCAGCTCTGCGATGTTAACTGAAGTGGGGGGCGGTGAGCAAAATGCCGTTTTTATGGAGAGCGACCAAAACATGATTCTTTTTAATCGCATCCCGGCCGCACAAAAGATGTTATGTTTGATGGCAATAACATCAAAAG
>NZ_JBFWLF010000118.1:0-12824 GCF_050252275.1 Citrobacter sp.
TGTGTGAACGCCGCCGACCTGCAACTGCTTGCCCGTATGTATCAACGTATAATGGAACAACTCGTCGCCTGACGAGATTCCTGCAAGAGGTAACGCGCATGGACTGGCTGGCAAAATATTGGTGGATTCTGGTGCTGGTGTTTTTGGTAGGTGTGCTGCTGAATGTGATCAAGGATCTCAAACGCGTCGACCACAAAAAATTCCTCGCGAATAAACCGGAACTTCCCCCGCATCGTGATTTTAACGATAAGTGGGATGACGACGACGATTGGCCGAAGAAAGACCAACCGAAGAAATAAACCAGAGCCGGAAGGGGTTTCCCCATTCCGGCTTTGTCTTTTAGATCATCTCAATTACGTCATCATCGTTCGGCGTACCGCCGCTGAGCGCTTCGTCAAAGTAGTGCTTCGGCACGGTATAGCGCAAATGGTCGAGGGCAAACTGCATGCTACGGTCGTCAATCGCGTGACCGAGGTCTTCCACAATATCCAGCGTGACATCCCCGCCTGCGCTTAACAGCGCGTCCTGGGCGGCGACCGCATGCGAAAGTTCAATGACCCGATCTTCTCCACCGTGAATCAGATGAATCGTGGTGGCGGTCGATGCCGTTTCCGGCAGGCTGGCGTAGCGTCCGTTAAACGCAATCACCCGCGAGGCCAGCCCAGGCTCGGCTTTGATGCTCTCCAGCGCCATAATCGCGCCCTGCGAGAAACCAATCAGCGCCGTGGCATTTGCCCCTACGCCACTCTGTTTTTGCCAGTAACGTACGGTTTCGATAAACACCGGCATGATAGCGTCAATCCGTGCCTGACGGTTCTCTTCCGTCACCCCTTGCACGGAAAACCACTGCCGCCCGGATGCCGGTCCGCTCGGCTCAACGCCGCCGATACTGACCACCAGCGCGTCCGGGAAGAGAGGGGCAAACCACGAACCAATCTCTCCCATCGCAACGGGGTTATCACCCACGCCATGAAACAGCAGCAACAGCTGTTGAGCAGGTTGGGCCGGACTTTGAACAACAAAATGGTCATGTTTCATGGCGATCTCCTTAACTGATGTCGTTAATTCTACGCTGCTCAATCGCAATGACCATGCCAGAAAATTGAAGGAGTTAGTGAAAAAATTGCCATTGCAGAATGCGATTACGGTCATGCTCAGTCCGTGCGGGATCCAGCCCGGCTAACGCCTGCGCCGCCTCTTCCCGCTGACGCTTCAGCAGTGCTTTGCGCCCTGAGAGGCGCAATGTCACGCAGAGTTCCGCATCGCTGAGGCGTGCTTGCAGGCTGCCCCGCAGCGCCGGTAGCGGCAACGCGCTGGTCGACAGCAGGCGGTTCAGACCACCGAGAGAGGTCAACAACGGACGGTGCGCGAAAGCAAACCCTGCCAGCGTCTGCCAGTCATCTTCATTAAGCGTAGTCGCTTTCAGCGGTTCAACCGGGATCGCCTCCCCATTCCACCGCGCAAGAATATCCGCATCGCGACGCAAACGGTGGTGCTCATATTCGGCCAGGCGCCTGCCTGCCGCGCTTAGCGGTAAGAGGGCCATTGCGGTATAGCAGCCGCTACTGGCCTCCTTGTGGTTGCCTACCCGCACCAGGATAAAACCACAGCGCTGCCAGAAGCGCCACAGCTCCGGCGTATAGCCAAAGCTCACGGAAAGATAGTCACAGTGTGCCGTATGAGCCTGCGCGATCAGCTGCTGTCCAATCCCCTCACGCTGACGTCCCGGATGGACGGCAATGCGACTGATTCGACGACCGGTCAGGGTAGCCGCCAGCGGATCGCCGCCGTGTGCCGCCAGCGACTGCGCGACGAGATTCCCCCGCGGTCGCCGAAATCCCGCCCAGACCGCCTGGCTGAGTTCGGGAGCAAGACCGCCTTCCTCAACCAGCCAGAGTGCCCCGACGATTTCCCTGTCACAGGTGGCGTGGAAAAAATGCTGCCCCGGCGCATCCATCATTCGGCGTAGATCCAGCGGAGAGGTACGATAATGCGCCCCGGAAAGCAGCCGATAGACCGCCAGAGGCATTTCCGGTTGCGTCTGCCAGGCGTCCTGTTCGAAAGGCCTAATCACCATGCAGCCCTGCGGGGTAGTCGCAAAATCGTCATCATCAAAAACCAGCGCGTCGCTAACCCATTTCTCCAGCGGACATCCCTGCGCCCAGCGGACGGGTTGCTGAAGTTCATAACGCTGTCGTTCCGGGAAGCGGGCGCAAAATTTTAACAAAAAGCCGCGTCCGGTGCCTTCGTAGCCCTGTACGGTCGTTGTCAGTAGGGCGCGCGGAAAACGGGAAACCAGACGCTGAAGGAGCGGCGCAGGGATCGCCGCCGCCTCATCCACCACCAGCCAGTCGGCATCAACCTCCGCACTCAGCAGCGCATCTGGCGCCATAAAGCGGAAACGGTCACCGGCAAATTGCGCCAGCACGTCCGTTGCCGCTTTCGCCGGTGCCGTCACAAGGGCGTTGCCCGTAATACGTGAAATCAACTGACCGGCCAGCGCCGATTTACCACGTCCACGCGCGGCGGTCACCGTGGCGATCCCTTCGGGCATCCGGAGCAGTTGCGTCAGAATAGCGGCCTGTTCCGGCAGCGGCGCACCGGTTGCGGACTGCCAGTGAGGACGTTCTGAAAAATACGGTACGCAAAACGGCTGCGACTGTTGCCAGCACAGCGTCTGTTCATCCGCCGCGATGAGGCGACGAATGCGGTGGATAAAATGGGGAGTCGCAATAGGTTGCGCGCAGTCGCTCCAGCGCAGCGAATCATTATCAGGACAGAGATGCCAGCGCGCCAGTGGCGGCGTGAGTAACACCAGCCAACTGCCCGCGTGCAGCGTTCCGCTTAAGGCAGCAAAAGCCGCCGCATCAAACCCGGCCAGAGCATCGAAAACGGCATGGTGGAATTCACGTCCCAGTAACGTTTGCAGCGCCAGCGGCGTGCAACTGGGTTCGGCGGCGGCATCAGGGGAAACCCATAGCCAGTCGCCGGGCAACGTGTCGCGCAGGTGCTGTACTTGTTCATGACACCAGGACGCCTCGCCACTCAGCACCAGCAGGCGGCGAATTCCCTCCCGGGTCATTTGCGCGGTTAACGCATTCAGCGCGGTGTAACCAGACATCCCTGCCTCAGAAGTTAAAAACCTTTACCAAAGGTATTACATTGCGCCGGATTGCCACTATCGAAACCGCGCTTAAACCAGCGATAGCGCTGCTCTGACGTCCCGTGGGTGAAGCTGTCCGGAACGACGCGCCCCTGACTTTGCTGCTGGAGACGATCGTCGCCAATCGCTTCGGCGGCATTCAATGCTTCTTCCAGATCGCCGGACTCCAGTACGCCCTGCTGCTGCATGCTGTTGCCCCAGACACCGGCAAAGCAGTCCGCCTGTAGTTCCATACGGACAGAGAGTTGGTTGATTTCCGCCTGCGAGGCGTGCTGCTGCATCTGACGCACTTTCGGCTCGATGCCCAGCAGTTTCTGGACGTGATGACCGACTTCGTGAGCAATCACATACCCCTGAGCGAAATCACCGTCTGCGCCCAGTTTGTCTTTCATGTCATCGTAGAAGGAGAGATCGATATAGACCGTGCTATCCGCCGGGCAATAAAACGGCCCCATGATGGATTGCCCGGTACCGCAGCCAGTTCGCGTGGCTCCACGGTACATCACGAGCTTTGGCGGTTGATAGGTACGCCCCATTTTTTCAAACTGCTGTCCCCAGGAGTCTTCTGTCGTTGCCAGAATCACCGAGGTAAATTTTGCCGCTTCATCTTCATTCGGGCTGATGGAACGCTGAGACTGCTGCTGAGAGACCGGTTGTCCCGTCATCAGTCCGGTTAAATCGACGCCGTAATACCCGGCAACCAGCACGACGATGAGCAGAATAATCCCGCCTTTGCCGCTCGGCAGACGAAATCCTGGCCCGCCCAGAGAGGGACCACCGCCTGAACTGCTGCGCCTGTCTTCCACATTGTCACTTTCACGACGCCCTTGCCAGCGCATACTCACCTCAACACTCTATTCGTTATGATGATGATCGTAGGCGGTTCAGCGGAAGATTACCACAGGAAAACAAGATTGAAGTGCGAAGAGCGGGTCGGAGAGCGTCCCCGACCCGAAAGGTAAGTTAGTCGAGATTCACACCCAGACGACGCGCCACGGTTTCATAGGCTTCAATCAGGCCACCCAGGCTCTGACGGAAACGGTCTTTGTCCATTTTCTCGAGGGTCTCTTTGTCCCACAGACGGCTACCGTCCGGAGAGAATTCATCGCCGAGCACCACTTCGCCTTTGTACAGACCGAACTCCAGTTTGAAGTCGACGAGGATCAGTCCTGCGTCATCGAACATTTTTTTCAGCACATCGTTCGCTTTATAGGTCAGCTCTTTCATTCGTGCCAGATTCTCTTTGCTCACCCAACCAAAGGTTTCGCAGTAGGAATCGTTGACCATTGGGTCATGCATTGCATCGTTTTTCAGGAACAGGTCGAATAACGGCGGATTCAGTTCGATGCCCTCTTCAATACCCAGACGTTTAACCAGAGAGCCTGCCGCACGGTTACGCACCACGCACTCGACCGGCACCATATCCAGCTTTTTCACCAGACATTCGGTATCAGAGAGCAGTCGCTCCATCTGCGTCGGGATACCCGCTTCGGCCAGTTTGGTCATGATGAAATAGTTGAACTTGTTATTCACCATACCCTTACGATCAAACTGCTCAATGCGCGCGCCATCCCCTGCTGACGTATCATTGCGGAATTCGAGCACCAACAGGTCCGGGTTTTCCGTGCTGTATACGGTCTTCGCTTTACCACGATACAACTCAGCTTGCTTTTGCATCTTAATTACTCCTGGGTGTGATCATTTGTATTCAAAACGGGGAATATTATGCCACGCACACGTTTGCGTAGCACGGAAATAAAAAGGGCCGGATTTCTCCAGCCCTGTTTTTTTACTTGCTAAACGCTGCCTGGAAGATAGCAACCAGCGCGTCGTTCTGGCTCTGCGTCAGGGTATGCCCCTTCGGATCGATAAACTGCAAGCTGCTGCGGTTGTCTAAATCACCGACCTGCAGTTTGTAGTCACCGGAAGAGAGCCCTGGATCGCGAGCGCCCAGCTCCTGCCAGCCGCTATCGGACAGCGGTTTGTAGGTAACAGCCATGCTCCCCTGCGAACGGGTACTGTCGGTCACTTTCATGCCGACTTTCTCCAGTGCTGCCGGGAGGCGCTGCCAGACAACGTTGAATGGGCCACGCACCACCAGCATCGGTAAACCGGTGTCATCCGCGGCGCTCTGCACATCCATCGTGGCGGCAGAACGGTTCTGTGCAGCATTCGCGGCGTCAGTCGCGGTCTTATCGAGGCCCGCAGAAATCACGTTCATCATCTCAGTGCTATAACGCTGCAGTGAAGCGGCATCCGCCACAGGCTTACCGGCCTGCTCAAGGTTGACCAGTTTCACCATCACCGCCTGCTGATAGCCCTGCGGTTTAACCGAGATTTGATAACGGCCACGGTACTGCTCGTCTTCGTCCAGACGGTTCCAGTCAACCCAACCGGTTGTCAGCGTCTGGCTGGCATCATCACGTTTTTCAATCGTGTAGTTTTTAGACTGAATCACGCTGACCACCTGCGGCCACAGCGTATTTCCACGCCCGTTTTCCACCAGCAGCGTGGCGGTATCGCCCGCAAACTGGGTCCGGGCACCGGAAACCAGCGCCAGCGGCTGTGCCGGCGGACGGATATCCAGCGCTTTCCCAACGGCACCGCTGCCGTTGGTGACCGGGATGTTGTAGTCGCTCGTGGTCACCGGCAGAATCATACCGGCAGGCGCATGAAGTTCAGCAAGCGGTGCGGCTTCCAGATAGGATTCATCACCACTCACCTGGCGCTTGTAGCGCGAGTCAGAACTACAGGCCGCGAGCAGCAAAACAAGCGAAACACCCGCAACCCTGGCCAGGCGCGACTTTTGTACTGAGTAAGCCATCAAATCTCCCTAAACTTTACAGCAAACCGGCATGCTTGAGCGCCGCTTTGACAATTTCACGACCATTGTCTGTGATGGGTGTCATCGGCAAGCGCAGCGTATCGGTCGCCACAAGGCCCAACGCCTTACATGCCCATTTCACTGGGATTGGGTTGGGTTCGACAAACAGTTTGTTATGTAACGGCATCAGACGCTGATTAATGGTACGCGCCTCGGCAAAACGCCCTTCCGCCGCCAGTTTGCACATTTCCGCCATATCACGCGCCGCAACGTTAGACGTCACGGAGATCACGCCATGACCGCCTAACTGCATAAAGTCCATCGCGGTCGCGTCATCGCCGCTGAGCAGCAGAAAATCATCGGAAACCAGCTCTTTGATCTGGTGAACCCGACTTAAGTTCCCTGTCGCCTCTTTAATTGCGACAATATTTTTTAATTCCGCCAGACGGCCAACGGTTTCCGGCAGCATATCGCAACCGGTACGGGATGGCACATTATACAGAATTTGGGGCAGGTCAGTATGTTCCGCGATGGCTTTGAAATGCTGGAACAAACCTTCCTGAGTCGGACGGTTGTAGTAAGGCGTTACCGTCAGGCAGCCGACAATTCCGCTGTAATTGAAACGCTGCGTCAGACTAATGGCTTCTGCGGTCGCGTTCGCGCCCGTACCGGCAATCACCGGGATACGCCCATCAGCCAGCTCCAGCGTCATCATCACCACATCGCCATGTTCATCATGACTCAGCGTAGCGGACTCACCGGTAGTGCCAACAGAAACGATCGCCGAGGTGCCACTGGCGACATGATAATCAATCAGTTTTTTCAGGCTTGACCGGCAGACATTACCTTTTTCATCCATCGGTGTAACAAGCGCGACAATACTTCCCGTGAACATGGGCCATCCTCTGTGCAAACAAGTGTCTCAATGTTACGTTTGGTACGACAATAAAAGCAAGCGACGAGAGCCCTTCTGATTGTTGTATGCAGGTTTTTTTTATGCTTTCCTTATGATTACCCCACCTCTCAAAGGAAGAACAGGTTTGACACCTTCATCGCAACATTACCTGGTTATTACTGCGCTGGGTGCCGATCGCCCTGGAATTGTGAACACGATCACCCGCCATGTCAGCAGTTGCGGCTGTAATATCGAAGACAGTCGCCTGGCCATGTTGGGCGATGAGTTTACGTTTATCATGCTGCTGTCGGGTACCTGGAATGCCATCACCCTGATCGAATCGACCCTGCCGTTGAAAGGTGCAGAGCTGGATTTACTGATTGTGATGAAGCGTACGACGGCGCATCCCCGTCCGCCAATGCCGGCAACGGTATGGGTTCAGGTTGATGTACCGGATTCGCCACATTTAATTGAACGATTTACAGCCCTGTTTGATAACCATCGAATGAACATTGCGGAACTGGTTTCGCGCACGCAACCTGCTGAAAATGATAAGGCGGCGCAGTTATACATCCAGATTACCGCCCACAGTCCGGCGTCGGATGATGCCGCAAATATTGAACAGGCCTTTAAAGCACTATGTACAGAACTCAATGCACAAGGCAGTATTAACGTTGTTAATTATTCACAACATGATGAACAGGATGGAGTTAAGTAATGAATCCACTGAAAGCCGGTGACATCGCACCGAAATTTAGCTTGCCGGATCAAGACGGAGAACAAGTAAATTTGACCGACTTCCAGGGACAGCGTGTGCTGGTCTATTTCTATCCGAAAGCCATGACGCCAGGCTGTACCGTTCAGGCTTGTGGCCTGCGAGATAACATGGATGAGCTGAAAAAAGCAGGTGTAGACGTGCTGGGCATCAGCACTGACAAGCCTGAAAAGCTTTCCCGTTTTGCCGAAAAAGAGCTGCTTAACTTTACCCTGCTGTCCGACGAGGATCATCAGGTCTGCGAGCAGTTTGGCGTCTGGGGCGAGAAATCCTTTATGGGGAAAACCTATGATGGGATCCATCGCATCAGCTTCTTGATTGACGCTGACGGTAAGATTGAACACGTTTTCGATGATTTCAAAACCAGTAATCACCACGATGTGGTGCTGAACTGGCTGAAAGAAAACGCCTGACTTTCACGCTGCCGGATGACGGCTGACGCCCTGTCCGGCCTACCGTGTGTAGGCCGGGTAATCGGCTGTCTGTTTAAGCGTCTTTTTACACTCGCCTTTTTATCTCGCGCTACCTTTTTGCCTTTCGCTCAGAGCGCATCGACTAGCGCACAGTTCACCACCTTCCCTGTTACATAAACGCATCAGGACTCGTCAACGACCTGCGCATCCGGCCAGGCATGGACAACGGCCTTGATTAACGTCGCCAGCGGAATGGCGAAGAAAACGCCCCAGAATCCCCACAGGCCGCCAAAGATCACCACTGACAGGATAATCACCAGCGGATGCAAATTGACTGCTTCAGAAAACAGCACCGGCACCAGCAGGTTGCCGTCCAGCGCCTGGATAATCAAATAGACGGCGAAACAACTCCAGAACTCGGTCCCCAGACCGAACTGGAACAGCGCAACGCCTACCACAGGAATAGTGACTACAAAAGCGCCAATATAGGGAATGAGTACCGAGAACCCCACCAGCACGGCCAGTAGCAGTGAGTAGTTGAGGCCAAACATCAGGAAGCCCAGCCAGGTCGCCACGCCCACCACCACCATCTCCAGCACCTTGCCGCGGATATAGTTGGTGATTTGCTGGTTCATCTCCTTCCAGACCTGCCCCGCCAGCCCGCGATTACGCGGCAGCACACGACGCACGGCGTTCAGCATTTGCTCTTTATCTTTGACGAGGAAGAACACCATCAGCGGCACCAGCACCAGATAGACCGCCAGAGTCAGCAGCCCGACCAAAGAGGCCAGCGAATATTTCACTACCGAATCGCCCATCGTCAGCATGCGGGTGCGCATATTTTCCGCCATCGCATCGATGATGCCCGCATCCATTAAAGCCGGATAACGACGCGGCAGCGTGGCGGCAAAATCCGACAGTTTGTTCAACATGCCTGGCATGTCGCGAATCAGTAAGATCCCCTGTTGCCATGCCACCGGCATCACCACAAAGGCCATCAACAACAAAATGCCGACAAATACGATCAGCACGAGAGAGGTCGCCCAGCGGCGCGAACAGCCGATGGCTTCAAGACGCACCGTTGGCCATTCCAGCAGGTACGCCAGCACAATGGCAACCAGCAGCGGTGCCAGTAATCCGCTAAAAAAGAAAAGAATGCCAAACCCGGCAACCAGAATAACCAGCAAGGCAATCGCCTCGGGGTCGCTAAAGCGACGGCGATACCATTGCATTAACATTTCGAGCATAAAACCTTCCCTGAACCTCAATAGCGGGATTGCGATCCCGAATTGTATCGAAATGTCACAAAAAAGACTTCGCTTTTTATTGCTGATTCTGGAAACTGAAAAGTCATTTGTGCAGGGTATTCATCGACAAATTTCGCCGTTACACTGCCTGTGTCGGCAAACACGGAACGATACGACCCGGCATCGGTCAAATGACTATCTCAAAGAAAACAGGACAGAGGTTATGTTCAGGCAGTTTAAGAAGAACCTGGTTGCTACCCTCATTGCCGCGCTGACCCTGAGTCAGGTGGCTCCCGCGTTCGCAAACTCCGCGGACAGCTTGCCAGACATGGGAACCTCGGCGGCAAGTACGCTTTCTATCGGCCAGGAAATGCAGATGGGCGATTATTATGTACGCCAGCTGCGTGGCAGCGCGCCGCTGATTAACGATCCGCTGCTGGTTCAGTACATTAATGGGTTGGGTATGCGTCTGGTTTCACACGCCGATTCGGTCAAGACGCCCTTCCATTTCTTTTTGATTAACAATGACGAAATCAACGCCTTTGCTTTTTTTGGCGGTAACGTCGTGCTGCACTCTGCCCTGTTTCGCTATTCCGATAACGAAAGTCAGCTCGCCTCAGTTATGGCGCACGAAATCTCACACGTCACCCAACGCCACCTGGCGCGCGCCATGGAAGATCAGAAACGCAGCGCGCCGCTGACCTGGGTTGGCGCGTTAGGCTCCATTCTATTGGCGATGGCGAGCCCTCAGGCCGGGATGGCCGCGCTCACCGGCACGCTGGCGGGATCGCGTCAAGGGATGATTAGCTTCACGCAGCAAAATGAACAGGAAGCAGACCGTATCGGCATTCAGGTTTTACAACGTTCTGGATTCGATCCGCAGGCGATGCCGACCTTCCTGGAAAAACTGCTCGACCAGGCGCGTTACTCCTCGCGTCCGCCTGAAATTTTGCTGACCCACCCCCTGCCGGAAAGTCGTCTTTCAGATACCCGCAATCGCGCAAACCAGATGCGTCCGGTGGTGGTGCAATCCTCTGAAGATTTCTATCTGGCGAAAGCGCGAACTCTGGGGATGTATAACTCCGGGCGAAACCAACTGACCAGCGACATGCTCGACGAGTGGGCAAAAGGTAACGTCCGACAGCAGCGCGCAGCGCAGTATGGCCGTGCGTTACAGGCGATGGAAGCCAATAAATACGACGAGGCTCGCAAAGCGCTGCAACCGCTGCTGTCCGCAGAGCCCAATAACGCCTGGTATCTGGATCTGGCCACCGACATCGACCTCGGACAAAAGAAAACCAGTGACGCGATTGCCCGACTGAAAAAAGCGCGTGATTTGCGAGTCAACCCGGTTTTGCAACTTAACCTTGCGAACGCCCTGCTACAGGGCGGTCAGCCGCAAGAAGCGGCAACCATCCTTAACCGTTATACCTTTAATAACAAGGACGACGCCAACGGCTGGGATCTGTTGGCGCAGGCGGAAGCCGCGCTGTATAACCGCGATCAGGAACTGGCCGCGCGTGCGGAAGGGTATGCGTTGGCGGGCCGTCTCGATCAGGCCATCTCGTTACTGAGCAGCGCCAGTTCGCAAGTGAAGCTGGGCAGCCAACAACAAGCGCGTTACGATGCGCGCATCGACCAACTGCGCCAGTTGCAGGAACGCTTTAAGCCGTACACGAAAATGTAAAAAGGATCCTCCATGTCAAAGGCCGTAAAAATCTACCATAACCCGCGCTGCTCCAAGAGCCGCGAAACGCTGAACCTGCTGCAATCGCACGGTGTGGAGCCAGAAGTGGTGCTTTACCTGGAAACGCCCGCCGATGCCGCAACGCTGCGTCAGTTGTTGAAGATGCTGGGCATGGAAAGCGCCCGGGAACTGATGCGCCGAAAAGAGGATCTCTACGCGTCGCTCAACCTGGCTGACAGCAGTCTGAGTGAAGGTGAATTGATTCAGGCGATGGTGGAACACCCAAAACTGATGGAACGTCCAATTGTAGTGGCGAACGGCCAGGCGCGTATTGGCCGTCCACCGGAACACGTGCTGGAAATCATCGGCTAATCACCCCCGCCGTAGTGCTTCGAGAAAAGCCTGCGGCGTCATCTCCCCCAGTTTTTTCTGCGCCTTGCCGGTATTATAACTTTCGCAAATCTCTGCCAGCAGTTGACTGGCTGATACGTCCTTTACCCGCGGCACAATCGCCACCAGCGGAAGGTTAACCTGAATCGCATTCTGCACGTTATGGTTTATGTTGTGCGTCATCCCTCGTGCTATCAGCCCCTGTTCCAGCCCATCAAGATAGGTGTCAGAAAAGAATGTCTCAATAGATTGTATATCAGCCGGACAGGCTGTCAGCAGCGCATCCAGCCATTTCATGACCAGATGCGGCGAAATCCCAGCATACAGTCGCGCGTAGCACCAGCCGCTCACCGGTTCACGAGCCCAGAGCACATGATGCTCCCCGCCATCCTCCATATGCAGTGAAAGCGGGAGGTGATGCACCTCAAGCACATGAGGGAAATGCCCGGCCTTCAGTGCCTTTTTCCCCTGCAAAGGTGTCCCCTGACGCATCAACCTTGCAGGTTTAAGATAACGATTTAGCGTCGCACGGGATACGTGAATGCCCAGCCCTTCATTGACCAGTAACAAAAGCTCATCTAACGGCGCGCCGGTCGCATCCCGCAGTCCGTTAATCAGCGCAATCTGCTCTTGTCTCATCGCTTTGTGTATCACTTTCGGCGTAGTTTGCCGATCGGCAGTCTGCTCACGTTGTCGCCAGCGTCTGACCGTGGTGACGGAAATCCCCAGCTCAGCGGCCAGCGCTCTGTCGCTTTTATCCGACTGCTGCAGATAACGACGGATGCGCGGTGTCGTGGTGGCATTGGCATGCAGTTTTATTTCCATCGCCAAATCCTTTTTCAAAGAGATAACTAATCATATGAGATTTATATTTATAAGGCGAACACATTGTGACCAGATTCACCTTTCGACTGCGGTGCTTCACTGATAATCCTCTGGCATACCATAAATACTCTCATCCGATCTTGTACGGAGTTCACAATGAACAATGTTCTGGGATTTCTTGAAGCAAAACTGATGCCGCTTGCGGCCAAAACGGCGCAGCAGCGTCACCTGGGCGCGATCCGCGGCGCTTATGTTTCCTTTATGCCGTTCATTATCGTCGGCTCCATTCTGCTGGTTATTTCCTCCTTTCCGAACCAGACCTATCAGCAATTTATGTCTGGCGCGTTTGGCGAAAGCTGGAGCAGTATTATCGAGATCCCGTTTAACGCGGTGTTCTCAACGATGTCACTGTTCATCAGTTTCCTGGTTGCCTACCGTCTGGCGGAACATTACGGTGAAGACCGTATCTCTTGCGGCATCCTGGCGCTGGTCTGCTTTCTGATCCTCACCCCGTTTATCAAAGTTGCGGATAACGGCGGCATCACCGTGATACCAGTAGAATGGATCGGCACTAAAGGGCTATTTGTGGCAATGATTGGCTCGTT
>NZ_JBFWLF010000119.1:0-12804 GCF_050252275.1 Citrobacter sp.
CCGGGCCTTCAGGCTTGCGCTGTCTCATCGCTTGCGATTACACTTTCGCCATCGATTAACATTCGGATAAATAAAAGGAGGATACTTATGCTGTACTGTGAACGCTTCATCGCTTCACATGCTTTTGGCGATCGCCAGTGCTCAAGCGTTATCGGTATCGTGCTGCGATAACTTCTGCTTGAGCGAAGCTAACTTCTGAATTCCCCTTCTCTCGGGCTTACCGGGTTATCGTCAGCGATGTTTGACGAGGCGTTTTGACGCCTGTAACTCTTGAGTAAGCAACAATGAGCACATTACTAACCGCACAATCCCTGCACGTTGATACCGCGTTCGGCACGCTTTTCGACGATCTGACGTTTACCCTGAAAAAAGGCGATCGCATTGGGCTGATCGGCTACAAGGGCTGCGGCAAAAGCACGCTGCTGAAAGTTCTCGACGGTTCAATTGTCCCGACTGGCGGCACCCTGGCGCTGGCGAACCACTGTCATCTTGCGCGTGTCGAACAGCATCTGCCCGACGAGATCCTGCCGCTGACGTTACAGGAAGCCGTTCTGGCACAACTTCCTGAACAAGAACGGGCCAGCCAGCTCTGGCAGGTCGAGGCGTTACTCGCGCAGATGGGCTTCAGTGTCCAGGATCGGCAATTAACGGCACAAACCCTGAGTGGCGGTCAGCATACACGTTTGTTGCTGGCCCGCGCGCTGATGCGCCAGCCTGATCTGCTGCTGCTTGACGAACCGGGGAACCACCTGGATTTGCCGACGTTACTGTGGCTGGAGCAGTTTCTACAGAACTGGTCCGGCAGTTTTGTGGTCGTGTCTCACGATCCGCAACTGCTCGACGCGATCACAAACGGCACGTGGATCTTGCGCGATCGTACCCTACACGCCTTTGCACTGCCCTGTAGCGCGGCACGCCAGGCACTGCTTGAACGCGACGCCAGCGACGCGTTGCGCCATAAGGCGGAACAAAAAGAGATCGATCGCATCACCGCCAGTGCGAAACGACTGGCCACCTGGGGCCGGGTGTATGATAACGAAGATCTGTCGCGCAAAGCGAAGCAAATGGAAAAGCAGGTATTACGTCTGAAGGAGATGCAAACGGATCTGACGGCAGGAAGTCAGTGGTCACTAACATTGCGCGGAGACGCGCTGCGGGCAGACCGTCTGCTGGAACTGTCTCAGTTGTCGGTCACGCCTGCCCCGGAGGCGCCGACGCTGTTTACCATTGCGGGCATCCGTTTGAAGAGCGGCGATCGGGTGGCGATCGTCGGGCGCAACGGTTGCGGTAAATCGTCGCTGTTAAAACTGATCTGGCAACATTATCAGACCGAACATGAATCAGATTCGCTGCGCCTCCACCTTCGCGTGACGCTGGGCTACTACGATCAAACGCTGCATCAATTACCGGATGACGCGTCGCTGTTTGACGCCCTGGAACCGTTCGCCCCGCAGCCGGATATCCGTAAAATGGCGCTAATTAGCGCGGGATTCCCGTGGATACGCCACGCGCAATCGGTCAGTACGTTAAGCGGTGGCGAGCGCTCTCGTCTGCTGTTTGTCGGTCTGTCGCTGGCGCGCTATAGCCTGCTGATGCTGGATGAACCGACCAACCATCTGGATATGGAAGGTAAAGAGGCGCTGGCGCAGACGCTGCAAACCTTTGAAGGCGGCGTGCTGCTGGTCAGTCACGATCGGCAACTCATCAGCCAGAGCTGTAATCGGTTCTGGTTTGTTGACGACGGCGAGCTCAGCGAATGGCACGATCTGGACGCCGTCTATGCTCGTATTCGACAATCCGCAACAGAACACTTGCCAGCGGTGTTGGAGGATAATGCTTCACTGGTCGCGGAGCTGGTTGATGAGGAGCAACTGCTGGAAAAACTGCTCGTACTCGAACAGCGTCTGGCTGAGGATCTGGCGCGAAAACCGAGACACCAGAAACCGCAGTTGCAGGCTCAGTGGCGTAAAGAGATAGACGACATCACCGCGCGTCTTTAACCCTCAATGCCCGGCAACGTGAGGTTTGCCGGGCAATTTGCGTGGCGCTTTCCAGTATTCATCCCCTCTCCTTTTCTCTTTGTTCATTTCGCCACACAATCGCACACGCGATGGCGAAAATTGTTGCGCCGAACGGAACACAATGCTAATGTTCCTCATGAAGGAACGAGGTGAAAAGGATGATCATGAATTTCAGGCACAAGGGATTACGCGACCTGTTTCTTCACGGTAAAACGTCAGGCGTGCTGGCAAAGCACGTCAAACGTTTGCGACACCGCCTCGCCGTGATTGACGCCGCAGGCTGCGTGAACGATATCAACATGCCCGGTTACCGGCTGCATCCTCTGAGCGGCGATCGTAATGGCGTCTGGTCAATATCGGTTTCAGGCAACTGGCGTATGACGTTCGAATTCGTCAATGGCGATGCGTATATTCTGGATTATGAGGATTATCATTAATGAAAATGGCGAATCATCCCCGCCCAGGGGATATCATTCAGGAAGCGCTGGACGAACTGAACGTCAGTTTGCGTGAATTTGCCAGAGCAATGGAGATTGCGCCCTCAACCGCCAGCCGGTTACTCACGGGCAAAGCGGCACTCACCCCGGAAATGGCGATCAAACTCTCTGTGGTGATCGGCAGCTCCCCGGAAATGTGGCTAAATCTGCAAAATACCTGGAGTCTGGCACAAGCGCAAAAAAGCGTGGACGTGTCCCGTCTGCGCCGTCTGGCGGTGCAGTAATCGCGTTGACAGCCGGGCAGGTAAACCCCGTCCGGCAAAATCGCTTATTGCTGTGGTTTTTTCGCTTTCCAGGCGTCCCATGCTTGTTTGATTTCCTGCTTTGCGGTCGCCGCGTCGTTAAAGCCGTTCAGCTCCACTTTCTTGCGTCCTTCCGGTAATTCTTTGTAGACGCGGAAGAACGATTCCAGGCGCTGAACTTCGATTTTCGGCAGGTCGGCCAGTTCCTTGATATTGTCATACGTAGGATCAATTTTGCTGGCGGGAACCGCCACAATTTTGTCATCCTTCTCGCCGCCATCAATCATTTTCAGTACGCCAATCGCACGCAGTTTGATCAGCGTTCCCGGTGCCATCGGCGCGCGGGTATAGAAAATCACATCCAGTGGATCGCCATCACCTGCCAGCGACTGGGTCAGCGAACCGTAGTTTGCCGGATAGGCCACCGGCATCGACTGAAAGCGGTCTGCAACGATAAAGCCGGTATTGGCGTCGGTTTCATATTTAATGATCCCGCCTGCCGGGATTTCCGTCACGGCGTAAAATTCTTCCGGATTGTTCTCCGGCTGTGGGAATTCGAGAATGTTCTGCGCCTGAACTGACGCGGAAAGAAGTACGCTCACAGCGAGCAATTTTTTGACCAGATGCATTGTTGGTTAACTCTTCGGTTATTTGTGAAGACAACACGTTACGTTTAGCTAATGACAGGATCATGACGTTTTTATGGCAAAAAAAAGGCGCTACCTGCGTAGCGCCTTCATCTGCTGAAAAAGGAATTAGTTTAGCCCTTCTTCACTCTCTTTTTTCGCTTCTGCTTTCTCGATATCACGGTACCAGCGCGGGTGGTGCTTCTTCGCCCAGCGGCGACTCACCTTCCCTTCAACCATCCCTTTAATCGATCCTTTCACCCAGAATGCCATGTACATATGAATGAGGATGGCGTGGATCAAAATGATCCCTGCCGCTGCGTGGATCAGCAGGCTGTAACGCACCACCTGCATCGGGAAATACTGCGCGAAATACGGACGCCAGATAATCACGCCGGTCACCAGCAGCACAAAAATCATGCTCATGATCGACCAGAACATCATCTTCTGTCCGGCGTTATATTTGCCGACATCCGCCACTTTGTGTTCGTTGCCTTTCAGCACTTCGACAATGTTTTTCAGCCACGGTATGTCTTTCTTGTCCGGGATGTTGTGGTGAACGAAGCGGACAAACATGAACATCAGCGCGATAAAGATCGCCACGCCAAAGAACGGGTGCAAAATGCGTCCCATCTGCGGCGTACCGAAGGTTTGCGTCAGCCATTGCAGCGTCGGGAAGAAAAATGAAATCCCCGACAGCGCGACCAGGAAGAAGCAAATCACCACCGTCCAGTGACAGGCGCGATCGATGAACTTCGTGCGCACAATCATTTTCGATTTACTCATGATGGTCCTCCTCGTCATCGTCCACTTCTTTGTTCGGACCTATACCGATGTAGTGATAGATCAGCCCGGCAAAGGTGGCGATAAATCCGGCGGCCGCTAGTGGCTTCAGCGCCCCTTTCCACAGATTGATAGAGGTGTCGACTTTCGGCTCGTTCGGTAAACCGTGGTAGAGCTCCGGCTGATCCGCGTGATGCAGGACATACATCACATGCGTACCGCCAACGCCCTGAGGGTTATAGACACCAGCATGTTCGTAGCCGCGCGCTTTTAGCTTCGCGACGCGCTGCTCGCCCATTTCCAGCATCTCTTGTTTGGTGCCGAAATGAATCGCCCCGGTCGGACAGGTTTTGACACAGGCCGGTTCCTGACCCACGCTGACGCGATCGACGCAGAGTGTACATTTATAGACGCGGTTGTCCTCTTTATTAAGGCGCGGAATATTAAACGGACACCCGGCGATGCAGTAGCCGCAGCCAATGCAGTGCTCGGACTGAAAATCGACAATCCCGTTGGCATACTGGATGATTGCACCTGCAGACGGGCAGGCCTTCAGGCAGCCCGGATCTTCACAGTGCATGCAGCCGTCTTTACGAATCAGCCATTCCAGTTTGCCGTTCTGTTCGGTTTCGCTAAAACGCATCACCGTCCAGGACTTGGCGCTGAGATCGGCGGGGTTGTCGTACACCCCGACACAATGTCCTACCTCGTCACGGATATCGTTCCACTCAGAGCAGGCCACCTGGCAGGCTTTGCAGCCCACACAGGAGGAGACGTCAATGAGCTTGGCGACCTCGGCTTTGTAATCACGCGCCTGCGGTGGCGGCGTAATCGTGTTTGTTGCGGACCGTTTGATGATGTCCTGCGTTTCCAAAGACATATGCTCGCCCCCCTTACGCCTTCTCGATGTTAACTAAAAACGCTTTGTACTCCGGCGTTTGCGAGTTTGAGTCACCGACGTTTGGCGTCAGGGTGTTGGCGATATAGCCTTTACGCGCCACCCCTTCAAAGCCCCAGTGCAGCGGGATCCCGACGGTTTCAACCTCCTGACCGTTGACGTGCAGCTTACGCAGACGACGTGTCACCACCGCAACCGCACGAATGAATCCGCGCTTGCTGCTTACCTTCACGTAGTCACCGTTGCCAATGCCTTTGGCGGCGGCCAGCGTTTCGCTGATCTCCACAAACTGTTCCGGCTGCGCGATAGCGTTCAACAGCGCGTGCTTGGTCCAGGTGTGGAAGTGTTCGGTCAGACGATAGGTCGTTCCGACATACGGGAACGCGTCCTTCTTCCCTAAGCGCAAGACGTCATCTTCATAGATGCGCACGACCGGGCTGGACACCACGTTCGGATGCAGCGGGTTAGTACCCAGCGGCGTTTCCATTGGTTCGTAGTGTTCAGGGAACGGGCCTTCCGCCAGTTTATCAAGGGCAAACAAGCGCCCCAGTCCTTCGGGCTGCATGATAAACGGACCGGTTGCGCTGCCCGGAGGCGCGGTGTTGAAGTCCGGGATATCGTTACCCGTCCATTTCGCCCCGTCCCACTGGATCAGCATACGTTTCGCATCCCACGGCTTACCGTTGATATCCGCTGATGCACGGTTATACAGCACGCGGCGGTTCAGCGGCCATGCCCATGCCCAACCCAACGTGTTGCCCAGCCCTGATGGGTCGGCATTATCGCGGTTGGCCATCTGGTTGCCCTTCTCCGTCCAGCTACCGGTGTAGATCCAGCAGGAAGACGAGGTCGTACCATCATCACGCAGTTGCGCGAAGCTGGTGAGCAGTTGCCCTTTCTTCGCAATCAGCACGCCGTTGGCGTCATAGAGATCGGCTAACGCGTAGCCGTTGTTCTCTTTCGCCACTTCTTCTGACTCTGGGTGATCCGGCTGTTTGTAGTCCCAGCGCATTTTCAGCAGCGGTTCCACACCTTTACCACCTTCTGTGCGATACATTTCGCGCAGACGATGGAAAAGCCCGGCCAGAATTTCACCGTCGTTACGCGCTTCACCCGGTGCATCCTGACCTTTCCAGTGCCACTGTAGCCAACGCCCGGAGTTGGCAATGGAGCCATCTTCTTCAGCAAAACAGGTGGATGGCAGGCGGAACACTTCCGTCTGAATGGACGCCGGATCGACATCGTTCGACTCGCCGTGGTTCTGCCAGAAGGTTGAGGTTTCAGTCACCAGCGGATCGATCACCACCATGTACTTCAGCTTGCTCAGGCTGCGAACCACTTTGTTTTTGTCCGGAAAGGACGCAACCGGGTTGAAGCCCTGACAGATGTAGCCGGTGACTTTCCCGCTATCCATCATGTTGAAGTATTTAATGACGTCGTAGGCCTGATCCCATTTCGGCAACCAGTTAAAGCCCCAGTCATTCTCTTTCTGCGCATCATCGCCGTAGAACGCTTTCATCAAGCTGACGGCAAACTTCGGATAGTTGCTCCAGTAGTTCACCTGATCCGCCAGCGTGGCTTTCGGCGTGTTGGCGTTCAGCCAGGTCTGCCAGTCGCTCTGCTTTTCCGACGGCAGCGTCAGATAACCAGGCAGACTGGTGGAAAGCAGTCCGAGGTCAGTCAGCCCCTGAATATTCGAGTGACCACGCAGGGCGTTCACGCCGCCGCCGGCCATCCCCATGTTGCCGAGCAACAGCTGGATCATCGCCATCGTGCGGATGTTCTGCGCCCCGACCGTATGTTGGGTCCAACCCAGCGCATACAGGAACGTGGTTGTACGATCCGCCGCACTGGTGGAGGCCAGCACGTCACACACTTTCAGGAAGTCAGCCTTCGGCGTCCCGCAGATGTTCTCGACGACGTCCGGCGTATAGCGGGAAACGTGCTGTTTCAGCAAATTCCATACACAGCGCGGATGCGACAGAGTGTCATCGCGTTTGGCATAGCCGTTTTCATCGAACTGGTAGTTCCAGGACGACTTATCGTACTGCCGTTTTTTCGCGTCATAACCGCTGAATAAACCGTCATCAAAGGTAAAATCATCCCGCACCAGCAGGCTGGCGTTGGTGTAATGCCTGACGTATTCGGCGTTAATTTTGTTATTTTCAATCAGATACCGCAGCACACCGGACAGGAACGTAATGTCCGTGCCGGAGCGAATCGGCGCATAAATATCCGCAACCGAGGCGGTACGGGTAAAACGGGGATCGACAACAATCAGCGTGGCGTCATTGTTGTTCTTCGCTTCCATCGCCCAGCGGAAACCCACTGGATGGGCTTCAGCGGCGTTACCGCCCATCACCATCACGACGTTGGCGTTTTTGATATCAACCCAGTGGTTGGTCATCGCACCGCGACCAAATGTTGGAGCAAGACTTGCTACCGTTGGTCCGTGTCAGACGCGCGCCTGGTTGTCTACTGCCAGCATGCCGAGTGAGCGCACAAATTTTTGCGTCAGCATGCCGGTTTCATTACTGGCGGCGGAGGCGCAGAGCATCCCCGTGGAAAGCCAGCGGTTTACCGTTACGCCCTGTTCATTTTTCTCGATAAAGTTGGCGTCGCGGTCGGCTTTCATCAGTTTTGCAATGCGGGTCAGTGCATCATCCCAGCTAATGCGTTGCCATTTGTCGGAGCCGGGTGCACGGTATTCCGGGTAGCGCAAACGGTTTTCGCTATGAATGTAATCCAGCAGACCGGCGCCCTTCGGACACAATGCGCCACGGCTGACCGGATGATCCGGATCCCCTTCGATATGATAAAGCGCTTCTTTGGCGTTTTTTGCTCCATCTCCCAGGCTATACATTAATAGCCCGCAACCTACGGAACAGTATGTGCAGGTGTTTCGGATCTCTTTCGCGCGCAACAGTTTATAATTTCGCGATTGAGCCAGTGCCATTTTGGGCGTAAATCCCAGCGCAGCAACCGTTGTTCCAGCCATACCGCCCGCGCAGATTTTAAAAAACTTTCTGCGGCTGACGTTCATTGCTTTCCCTCTTTTTCCAGAGTTGTCATGTCGCCGAGGAAACTAACAGCAATACCCATATTTTTTTTGAGTCAAATCAATAACGAAACGGTTCCGCTACTAAATAGCCCCAATTGTCGGTTTTATATACCACTAAGGTGGTAACCCCTCTTCGGATTCACCTGGATAATTTCGCTAAAAAAGTGCTATATATTTCGACTTCTTTTTAGATAAGGCATGGGAAACGGCAAACGGAATGACGAAACAAAAAGCAACGCTGATTGGACTTATAGCCATTGTGCTGTGGAGCACCATGGTAGGTCTGATTCGCGGCGTCAGTGAAGGACTTGGGCCAGTCGGCGGTGCGGCGGCAATTTATTCATTAAGTGGACTGTTACTGATATTTACCGTGGGATTTCCCACTATCCGTCGTTTTCCTGTTGGTTATTTAATCGCCGGTAGCGTGCTGTTTGTCAGTTATGAAATATGTCTGGCGTTATCGTTGGGCTATGCCGCCACACGTCATCAGGCGATTGAGGTCGGTATGGTTAATTATTTATGGCCAAGTCTGACTATTTTATTCGCGATTTTGTTTAATGGTCAAAAAACCAGCTGGATAATCGTTCCTGGATTACTGCTCGCGATAACCGGTATTTGTTGGGTGCTGGGGGGCGAAAATGGTCTGAATCCAGGGGAAATTATCAGCAATATCACCAGCAGTCCATTGAGCTATTTTCTCGCCTTTCTTGGGGCATTTATCTGGGCGACCTACTGTACCGTAACCAATAAATATGCACGTGGATTTAATGGCATCACGGTTTTTGTTTTACTGACCGCACTCAGTTTGTGGGTCCACTATTTTCTGACGCCGCAACCTGAAATGGTGTTCAGTACACCGGTGGTGATAAAACTGGTCTCTGCCGCCCTGACGTTGGGCTTTGCCTATGCGGCCTGGAACGTGGGAATTTTGCACGGGAATGTCACCATCATGGCGGTTGGTTCGTATTTCACACCGGTGCTGTCATCTGCGCTGGCAGCCGTGCTGCTGAGCGCCCCGCTATCGTTCTCTTTCTGGCAGGGTGCCATTATGGTCTGCATCGGTTCTCTGCTGTGCTGGTGGGCTACACGCCGCGTATAACGCTCTACCGGGTCGGTACGCTTTCTGGCCCGGGCTTCACCTTCGCGCGACAAATCGTCACTCGTTTATTTTTAGGATATTCATCTTTTGTTAGAAAATTCTTATTTGATTTTTCTGACCACTCAACCATAACTGTATTAATCAATGGTATAGGATTTATTTATTTCATCTTTATTAAGAGCGTTAACTCATTAACTTTATGTTAAATTTATGCTAACAAGACGCTAATAAATCAGTGAGTTACGTTGTTTGACAATTATTAATCCGTATATAGTACACATTGTTAACTAACTCAATTAATAACCAATTCCGCGTATATAGTCCCCTGTGAAAATATTGCATGAAAGGTAATTTCTAAGAAGATCTGCGACTCAGATTTGACTTAAGGCGATCTGGATCACACAAATGGAAATAATCTGCAATTACATGAAACTTATTATTGAATTGATACTGCTGCGTAATTTAAAAATAGCTTGCCATTGATTAAATGATTCGATCGACAATGGTTCAGGAATCACACCAAGAAAATTATAAGGATTGTTAACAATGAAACTTAAATTAGTTGCAGTGGCAGTGACTAGCCTGTTGGCAGCAGGCGTCGTGAATGCGGCAGAAGTGTATAACAAAGACGGCAACAAACTGGATCTGTACGGTAAAGTTACCGCTCTGCACTACTTCTCCGACAATGACGGCGATGATGGCGACAAAACTTATGCACGTCTGGGTTTCAAAGGTGAAACGCAGATTAACGATCAGCTGACCGGTTTCGGCCAGTGGGAATATGAATTCAAAGGCAACAACGACGAAGCGAATGGCAACAAAGGCAACAAAACTCGTCTGGCGTTTGCTGGTCTGAAATTTGCTGAGTTCGGTTCTTTCGATTATGGCCGTAACTATGGCGTTGCTTACGACGTTGGCGCATGGACCGACGTTCTGCCTGAGTTCGGTGGTGACACCTGGACCCAGACTGACAACTTCATGACTGCCCGTACCACTGGCGTTGCAACCTACCGTAACACCGACTTCTTCGGTCTGGTTGAAGGCTGGAACTTTGCCCTGCAGTATCAGGGTAAAAACGATCGTGGCGACGAAGTTAAAGCGAACGGTGACGGCTTCGGTCTGTCCACCAGCTATGAGTACGAAGGTTTTGCAGCAAGCGCCGCTTATGCGAAATCTGACCGTACTGATGACCAGGTTGCCTACGGTGACAACAGCCTGAATGCTTCCGGCGACAACGCTGAAGTGTGGGCTGCAGGCCTGAAATATGATGCAAACAACATCTACCTGGCAACTACCTACTCTGAAACTCGTAACATGACGCCGTTCGGTGATGATCACATCGCGAACAAAACTCAGAACTTTGAAGTTGTTGCTCAGTATCAGTTCGACTTCGGTCTGCGTCCGTCCCTGGCTTACCTGAAATCCAAAGGTAAAGACCTGGGTGCATGGGGCGACCAGGATCTGGTTGAATACGTTGATGTTGGCGCAACCTACTACTTCAACAAAAACATGTCTACCTATGTTGATTACAAAATCAACCTGATCGACGAAAGCAACTTTACTCGTGCTGCTGGTGTAGGCACTGACGACATCGTTGCCGTTGGCCTGACCTATCAGTTCTAATTTTTTAGAATTGAGCTGTACAAAAGCCAGCCCACGATGGGCTGGTTTTTTTTCCCCCTAAATCGAATCGGTCATAAGGAGAATGCCGTGCAAACCTATACAGGACGTTGTCTCTGCGGGCAGAGCCATTTCACCGTCGACCTCGAATCCCTCGATGTCTACGCCTGTCACTGTACGATTTGCCAGAAATGGTCCGGTGGGATCGCGATGTATCTGGAAGCCTGTGGGCAGCCGATGATGGATGCCGATGCATCCGACCCGGCGCATTTTGCATCGTCGCCACGCGGGGAACGGTATTTTTGTTCCGGCTGTGGATGTCCGCTGTGGATCAAGTTGACCGACACTGAGCGCTACTTCATTCCCTGGACGTTGCTCGAATTTAACGAGGTCGATCGTCGTCGTCTGATCCTCGCCGCTGAGATTTATACCGAAACGCAACCCGCATTCTGGCGGCTGACGGGTCAGTACGCTCGTCTGAGCGGCAAGGAAGTGGAAGAACTGGACAACCGCTGCCAGTTCACCTACTGAGTTACTCGCGTGCGGCCTTCGCCAGACTGAACCACATGCCGACTGCCAGCAAAATCAGCATGCTCCCGGCGCTGCTTAATGCCACGCTATGCGACCAGGTAAAAGCCTGCTTCGCGGCCAGCAGAACAGGATCCGCCAATGCCGAGGGAAGCGACTGCGCCAGTTGTACCGCTTCACCCATTGAAGACGAGGCACGTTCCATTTCTCCGGCGTTCAGACCGTCAGGAAGAGCAATCGACGCAGAGAAACTGCGGCTGAGCAACAGACCAAAGACAGCAATTCCCAGCCCCGCCCCCAGCTCATAGGCCATCGTTTCGATCGCCCCGGCCGCTGCCGCTTTCTCGGCTGGCGCCGCCGCCATGATCGCCGCCGTTGAGGCCAACAGCGCGCTGGCGGCACTGAATCCCAGTAGCGCCATTAACATCCAGGCCTGAATTTGCTGGGTACTGAAATCCGTTGCCGCCAGGCCATAGAAACTCAATGCGCTTAGCGCCATTCCGCCGGTTGCCACTTTCCGCAGCCCCAGTCGTGATACCAGCATCCCGGCAATCGGGCCGCTAAACCCACTGGCCAGCATCACTGGCAGCATAAACAATCCAGCCTGATACGGCGTTAAGCCATGAACAAACTGCAATTCCTGCGCCATTAACAGCTCAAAACCGACCAGTGTAATCATCGCTGTCATCGCCATCACCACGCCGCTTAAGATAATACGATGGGTGAACAGGCGCATATCAATCATGGGACGACTCGCCGCCAGCTGAATGCGGACAAACTGCGCCAGCAACAGTGCGCCGCTCACCAGCGCCAGCGCGATAACGCCGGTAGCTATGTGCCCTTTCAGCGCCGTTTTCGCGCTGTAAACCAGCAGCAGAATCGCGACAATCAGCATAATGGCATGTCCCAGATTGAGCGACTGATCGCGACGTCCGGCCTGACGCGGAACATAGCGCGCGGTGAGCGCCACCACGACAAGTACAATCGGCACATTGATTAAGAACACTGAGCCCCAATAGAAGTGCTCAAGCAGCATGCCACCCACCAGCGGGCCGAATGCCGCCCCGCCAGACCCCACTGCCGCCCAGACGCCAAGCGCCATGTTGCGATGGCGTGCTTGCGAGAAGGTGGCGCGGATCCCGGCCAGCGTCGCCGGTACGATCATCGCTGCGCCAATTGCCAGAATGGCCCGAGTGGCGATCAGCCAGCTGGCGGTGTGGGCAAAGGCGGCAGCCAGTGACGCGAGACCGAACAGCGTCCCGCCGAGGATCAGCAGGCGCTTAAAGCCGATGCGATCGCCGAGCGCGCCCATCGGCAGTACCATCCCTGCCATCACCAGCGAGTAAATATCAATGATCCACAACAGCTCGTTGCCACTGGCACCCAGCGTCATACTCAGCGTGGGTGCGGCAACGTGCAGCACCGTTGC
>NZ_JBFWLF010000120.1:0-12774 GCF_050252275.1 Citrobacter sp.
CTGGTCGGCCAGGGTCTGGAAGAGCAGATTGTGGCGCGCGACGAGAACTCCTGGCTGATTGACGGCGGTACGCCGATCGATGACGTGATGCGCGTGCTGGATATCGACGAGTTCCCGCAATCAGGTAACTACGAAACGATTGGCGGCTTTATGATGTTCATGCTGCGTAAAATCCCGAAACGGACCGATTCCGTGAAGTTCTCGGGCTACAAATTCGAAGTGGTGGATATCGATAACTACCGTATCGATCAGTTGCTGGTGACCCGCCTGGACAGTAAACCAAGCGTACTGGTGCCGAAACTGCCGGACGTTCAGGGAGACGTTAAAGCGTAGTATTCGCTTATTCTGCCTGCTCCAGAAACATCAACGGCTCCCAATGGGAGCCGTTTTTTAAACTACTGCATAGCACTTTGGTTAAGCCATCTCAGTTTGCAGACGCAGAACCTGACGGTTAACTTCGGACATCACAGACAGATGCTGTTTATCCTTCACTTTTGGGATAAGAATCTTGCCCTTATCAAACTCAAAAGCGCCAACGTCCTTGATATATAACCGTCCACGGAACAGGATCTTCACGTACTTCGCCACTTGCAGTGGGTTGTACCGTTGGAAAATTTTCATTGTTATCTCCTGCTTAAGTCACGCCCTTGTGGTCCCACAATCGGTCCAACCGTTCTAAGGCGCAAAATTTAATGCCATTTGACTATAGACTATCTGTACGATGTTTCCAGCGCGTATAAGTTTATTTACCTTTTCATTACAGTTAATCAGAATCATCTCTGAATCAGGGTGCGGTCCTCAGTATAAGCCTTCGTTTTTCGCAGGATTTGTGCGCCCGTCCGCAAACTGGCATCACTCTTGCGGGAAAAAGCATCATTCGCACATATGATTAAAAATCAGACCTAAGTGGTCGGATCACCTGCAAACAATAAGAAGGAAACACCATGACCTTACGTAAGATTCTCGCGCTGGCGTGCCTGTTAGCGCCAATGATGGCCTCCGCGCATAGCTTCGAAACGGGCCAACGCGTCCCGCCGGTAGGGATTGCGGATCGCGGCGAATTGATTCTTGAAAATGATAAGTTCAGCTATAAAAGCTGGAACAGCGCACAGTTGCCCGGGAAGGTGCGAATCCTTCAGCACATCGCCGGACGCACCTCTGCGAAAGAAAAAAATGCGACGCTGATTGAAGCGATCAAAGCAGCAAAACTGCCCCATGACGTTTACCAGACCACGACGATCGTCAACACTGACGACGCGATTCCTGGCTCCGGTATGTTTGTGCGCAGCAGCCTCGAGAGCAATAAGAAGCTCTACCCGTGGTCACAGTTTATTGTCGACAGCAACGGCGTAGCCCGTAAAGCCTGGCAACTGGATGAAGAGAGCTCTGCTATCGCGGTGCTTGATAAAGACGGTCGCGTACAGTGGGCAAAAGACGGCGCGCTAACCCAGGAAGAGGTGCAGCAGGTGATTACCCTGCTGCATAAATTGCTCAATAAATAGAGACCCGAAAGCCGGGGTTGAGGAACGACTCACGCGGGGTGTAGTCCAGCGGTTTACCCTGCCAGTTGTGAACGTGCGCCCCGGCTGCCGCCGCGACAGCATGGCCCGCAGCGGTGTCCCAGACGTTGGTCGGTCCAAAGCGCGGGTACAGTTGCGCCTGCCCCTCCGCGACCAGGCAGAACTTCAGCGACGAACCAATCGACGTCGTCTGGTGCTCGCCCAGCTGTTGTAAATATTCTTTCAGTTCGTTGTCTGCGTGGGAGCGGCTAATCACCACCAGCGGCGGACGCGCGTCACGGACCTGAATTTGCTTGCGCACATTGCACTCTTCTTTCCAGGCTTTGCCGTCCGCCGCGCTGTACATCACTTTCATCACCGGCGCGTAGACCACGCCCAGTACCGGTTTGCCCTTCTCGATAAGCGCAATATTTACGGTAAACTCGCCGTTGCGTTTGATGAACTCTTTGGTGCCATCCAGCGGATCGACTAACCAGTAGCGCTGCCAGTGCTGACGCACGTCCCAGGCTGGCGGGTCCTCTTCGGAGAGCACTGGAATATCTGGCGTCAATTGCGTCAACCCTTCAAGAATCACCGCGTGCGCCGCGATATCGGCCGCTGTCACCGGGGAGTCGTCCGGCTTGCTGGTAATCTCCATCGGTTTGACTCCATCATAAACCTGCATAATGGCATCGCCCGCGTTCCGTGCAAGCTGGCATACGTGTTCTAACATTCTCCACCTCATTTGTGGCAGTGGTCTTAACTCATTGTTTTACTTATACCCGATCAAAAGCGAATCCGCCAACTGTGATAGTGTCTGCGGTTTTGCTTGCTAAACTGATGCATGCTTCACAGTTCTGTAAGCAAGAAGATATAAATACATTTTTTACTGTGTTTCAGATCTTAAAAGGATGCCCTCTGATGATTAAGTTTAGTGCAACGCTTCTGGCCACGCTGATCGCGGCCAGCGTGAATGCCGCGACCGTTGATCTACGGATAATGGAAACCACTGATTTGCATAGCAACATGATGGATTTCGATTATTACAAAGATACCGCAACCGAAAAATTCGGACTGGTACGCACCGCAAGCCTGATTAACGCCGCGCGCGATGAAGCCAAAAACAGCGTGCTGGTCGACAATGGCGATCTGATTCAGGGCAGTCCGCTGGGCGATTATATGGCGGCAAAGGGACTGAAAAAAGGCGAGATCCATCCGGTCTACAAAGCGCTGAATACACTGGATTACGCGGTTGGTAACCTCGGTAACCATGAGTTCAACTACGGGCTGGAATATCTGCAAAAAGCGCTGGCAGGCGCGTCATTCCCTTACGTTAACGCCAATATTATCGACGTTAAGACCAAAAAGCCGTTGTTTACCCCTTATCTTATTAAAGAGACGGATGTCGTCGATCAGGAAGGCCATAAGCAGACGCTGAAAATCGGCTATATCGGGTTTGTCCCTCCGCAGATCATGATCTGGGATAAAGCGAACCTGAGCGGCAAAGTGACGGTTAACGACATTACCGAAACCGCACGTCGCTATGTCCCAGAAATGCGTGAAAAAGGGGCCGATGTGGTGGTGGTGATCGCGCATTCAGGACTCTCTGCTGACCCGTACCAGAGCATGGCCGAGAACTCGGTTTATTATCTCAGTGAAGTGCCCGGCGTGGATGCAATTATGTTTGGTCATGCCCACGCGGTCTTCCCCGGTAAAGACTTTGCCAACATCAAAGGCGCGGATATCGTAAAAGGGACGCTGAACGGCGTGCCGGCGGTGATGCCAGGCATGTGGGGCGATCATCTGGGCGTGGTGGATCTGGTGCTCAATAACGACAGCGGCAAATGGCAGGTAACGCAGGCCAAAGCCGAAGCGCGCCCCATTTACGACATCGCTGCGAAGAAATCACTCGCTGCCGAAGACAGCAAACTGGCGGAGATTCTGAAAGCCGACCACGACGCTACGCGCGAATTTGTCAGCCAGCCGATCGGCAAATCCGCAGATAACATGTACAGCTATCTGGCGCTGGTGCAGGACGATCCGACCGTTCAGGTGGTCAATAACGCACAGAAAGCCTATGTCGAACATTTCATTCAGGGTGATCCGGATCTGGCGAAACTGCCGGTGCTTTCCGCCGCCGCTCCGTTTAAAGTTGGCGGACGCAAGAACGATCCGGCCAGTTTTGTCGAAGTCGAAAAAGGCCCGTTGACCTTCCGCAATGCCGCTGACCTTTACCTGTACCCGAATACCCTGGTGGTCGTTAAAGCCAGTGGTAAAGAGGTGAAAGAGTGGCTGGAATGCTCAGCCGGACAGTTTAATCAGATCGATGTCACCAGTAGCAAACCGCAATCGCTCATCAACTGGGATGGATTTCGCACCTATAACTTCGATGTGATCGACGGCGTGGAATACCAGATTGATGTCTCACAGCCCGCACGCTATGACGGTGAATGCCAGACGGTAAATCCGTCCGCAGAAAGGATTAAAAATCTGACCTTCAACGGCAAGCCGATTGACCCGAATGCCACTTTCCTGGTCGCTACCAATAACTATCGCGCCTATGGCGGTAAGTTTGCCGGAACCGGCGACAACCATATTGCCTTTGCGTCACCGGATGAGAATCGCTCGGTGCTGGCGGCATGGATTGGCGCGGAATCTCAACGCGCCGGGGAAATTCATCCGGCGGCCGATAACAACTGGCGTCTGGCGCCGATTCACAGTGAGAAAAAACTGGATATCCGCTTCGAAACCTCGCCGGGGGATAAAGCCGCTGCGTTTATCAAAGAGAAAGGCCAGTACCCGATGCAAAAAGTGGCGACCGATGAGATCGGTTTCGCAATTTATCAGATGGATTTAAGCAAGTAACGTTAATGCCGGATGACATCTCGCCATCCGGCAACGTTTTACGCCGCCCGTTCTTCCCGCTGTGCTAACACCTGCGGCAAATTCAGCTCAATCCAGTCCGCCAGCGCGGCGACTTTATCACTGACCTGCTCGCCCAGCGGAGTCAAACTGTATTCCACGTGCGGCGGCACGACCGGATACGAAACCCGGTTGATAAACCCATCCTGCTCCAGCGCCTGCAACGACTGCGCCAGCATCTTCTCGCTCACGCCGCCCATTTTACGCCGCAAATCGCTGAAGCGATGTGTGCCGTCACGTAGCGCCACCAGGATCAAGACGCCCCAGCGACTGGTCACATGCTTTAACACCTCACGCGACGGACACTGCTCGGCAAACAAATTGCCGTCGCGCAGTTGTTGAGAAAGGGTCGATGCACTCATCTTATACTTACCTTTTTGTACGTACTTACTAAAAGTAAGTTTAGGTGCTAGCTTTATAAAACACAAGCGACACATTAAGAAGGAGTCACCTCATGATTGCTATTACCGGCGCGACGGGCCAACTGGGCCAACACGTTATTGAGAACCTGCTGAAAACCGTTCCTGCCAGCCAGATTGTGGCCATCGTTCGCAACCCGGCGAAGGCCACCGCATTAAGCCAACAGGGAATTACCGTACGTCAGGCGGATTACAGTGACGAAGCGGCATTTACCCAGGCGTTACAGGGTGTGGACAAGCTGCTGTTGATCTCCTCCAGCGAAGTCGGCCAGCGTGCCGCTCAGCACCGTAACGTCATTAATGCGGCAAAGGCGGCGAAAGTAAAATTTATCGCCTACACCAGCCTGTTGCATGCCGACCGCTCTCCCCTCGCTTTGCACGTTGAACACGTCGATACCGAGAAGATGCTGGCTGACTCCGGTATTGCCTACGCGCTGTTGCGTAACGGCTGGTATACCGAAAACTATCTCGCCAGCGCCCCTGCTGCGCTGGAGCATGGCGTGTTTATCGGCGCGGCGGGCGAGGGCAGAATTGCCGGTGCAACGCGTGCGGATTACGCCGCTGCCGCCGCACAGGTCATCAGCACCGAAGGCCATGCCGGGAAAGTGTATGAACTGGCGGGTGATGAATCCTGGACACTAAGCCAGCTGGCCGCAGAACTGAGTAAACAGAGTGGCAAACCTGTCGTTTATCAGAACATGAGCGAAGCCGATTTCGCCGCCGCGCTGAAAGGGGTCGGTTTGCCAGCAGGACTGGCGGAGATGCTGGCCGATTCAGACATCGGGGCATCCAAAGGCGGTCTGTTCGATGACAGCCACACGCTGAGCAAGCTGATCAGTCGCCCGACCACGTCGCTGGCCGAAAGCGTCAACGGTATTCTGTAAGTGTTAAAAATCGGTTAATTATGGTGGCATCCCCGCGCATCCTCTCTGATAATGACAGGACGATGCGTGGGGAGAGACAACGTGCAAGGTGTACCCGAGCAGTTTAGCGATGAAAAAGACAGCGCCCGCTTTCGCCATCTGGCGCAGGTGCCGGGTGTTGAGTTGTATCACGCCCATATTTCACGCTACGCCTTTGAGCCACACACCCACGAAGCGTTCGGCATTGGCGCGATAGAAGCCGGTGCCGAGCGCTTTCGCTATCGTGGCACGCAGTACGTTGCCCCAGCCCACTCGGTCGTGACGATGAATCCGGATGAGCTGCATACCGGCGAGGCCGAAACCGCCGACGGTTGGCGTTACCGGATGATCTATCTGGAGCCCGACCTGCTGGAAGAGGTGACCGGCATTCGTCACTGGTGGTTTCACGACGTCACGCGTCACGATCCGCGCCGCTCCCGTCAGATTTGTTCGCTGATCCACGGACTGTGGCACACTGACGATCCTTTAGCGCAAAAAGGATTGTTGCTGGATCTGATCGACACCTTCCAGCCGCTGGCACGTCATGCCCCGGTGCCACGGGAAGGCGCGCATCGCTTTGAGCGCGTGCGCGACTATTTGCATGACAACTACATGCGCCCGGTCACCCTCGATGAACTGGCACGCGTTGCCTCGCTAAGCCCCTGGCACTTTCAACGTCAGTTCAAAGCCCATTTCCACGTGACGCCACACCAGATGCTGATGGCGATCCGTCTGTGGCGGGCAAAAGGTTTTCTGACTCTCGGTATGCCCGCTGCGGACGTTGCCGCCGCGACCGGCCTGACCGATCAATCCCATCTCACCCGCGCCTTTACCCATCGCTACGGCATCACTCCCGTGCGCTATCAAAAGCAGGTTTATTCGCGCTAATGCGCAAGCTCATACAATACGCGCCCCGGTTCCCTGCCTACACTTTTCGTCATGTTTAACGATGTGGATGTAAAGCATGATTAGCGGTGTGTTGTACGCCCTGCTGGCAGGGTTGATGTGGGGACTGATTTTTGTCGGACCGTTGATCGTGCCGGAATATCCGGCGGTGCTGCAGTCGATGGGGCGTTATCTGGCATTAGGCTTGATTGCCCTGCCGCTGGCATGGCTCGGACGTGTGCGCCTGCGGCAGCTTTCGGCGAAAGACTGGCTGACCGCGCTGGCGCTGACCATGATGGGCAACTTGATTTATTACGTCTGCCTTGCCAGCGCCATTCAGCGCACCGGCGCACCGGTCTCAACGATGATCATCGGCACGCTGCCGGTCGTCATTCCGGTATTTGCCAACCTGCTGTACAGCCAGCGCGATGGCAGGCTCTCCTGGCTACGGCTGGCCCCAGCACTGCTGCTGATAGGCATCGGATTGCTGTGCGTGAACATTGCGGAACTCAACCAGGGCTTGCCTGATTTTAGCGGCTGGCGCTACGGTTCTGGCATCGCGTTGGCGCTGGTATCAGTGGTGTGCTGGGCCTGGTATGCGCTGCGTAATGCCCGCTGGCTGCGGGAGAACCCGGAAAAACACCCGATGATGTGGGCGACGGCGCAGGCGCTGGTAACCCTGCCCGTTTCGCTGCTGGGCTACCTCGTCGCCTGCTTCTGGCTGCATGGGAAAACGCCCGACTTCGCCCTGCCGTTCGGCCCGCGCCCTGCGGTGTTTGTAGGCCTAATGGTGGCGATTGCGGTGCTGTGCTCATGGGTAGGCGCGCTGTGCTGGAACATTGCCAGCCAGCGATTACCGACGGTGATCCTCGGCCCATTGATCGTGTTCGAAACGCTGGCGGGTTTGCTGTACACCTTCATCTTGCGCCAGACCCTTCCCCCTGTGCTGACGCTCAGCGGTATTGCTTTGCTGGTTATCGGCGTGGTGGTGGCAGTCAGAGCAAAACCGGAAAAACCACGCGTCATTCCGCTTTCAGAGCCAGGCCGTTAATCCGTCCCCCCCTCGAAAGGGTTATAGCGCCCGATTAAAGATGCATTTAAAATACACCTTATATTATTGAGAATGAGGTAACGGCTATGGCTTATCGCGATCAACCTTTAGGTGAACTGGCGCTCTCTATCCCTCGCGCGTCGGCCCTGTTTCGTAAGTACGATATGGATTACTGCTGCGGCGGTAAGCAGACGCTGGCGCGTGCTGCCGCCCGTAAAGAGCTGGACGTTGATGCTATCGAAGCGCAACTGGCACAACTGGCAGAACAACCGATCGATAAAGACTGGCGTACCGCGCCGCTGGCCGAAATTATCGACCACATCATCGTGCGTTATCACGACAGACACCGCGAGCAACTGCCGGAACTGATCCTGCAAGCCACCAAAGTTGAACGCGTTCATGCTGATAAGCCCAACGTACCAAAAGGTCTGGCGAAGTATCTGACCATGCTGCATCAGGAGCTTTCAAGCCACATGATGAAAGAGGAACAGATCCTGTTCCCGATGATCAAACAGGGCATGGGCAGCCAGGCGATGGGGCCGATCAGCGTCATGGAAAGTGAGCATGATGAAGCGGGGGAACTGCTGGAAGTGATTAAACATACCACCCAGAACGTGACGATCCCACCAGAAGCGTGCACCACCTGGAAAGCGATGTACAACGGCATCAATGAGATGATTGATGATCTGATGGAACACATTAGTCTGGAAAATAATGTGTTGTTCCCGCGTGCCCTCGCAGGCGAATAAAAAAGGCGCCCGAGAGCGCCCTGATTCATGTAATTGCAGAGCCGCGTCGCGGCTCTTTTTTTAACGAACGCCTGCCATCCGCTTCTTACCAATCAGCCACCAGCCCAGACCCAGCGCAATGAACCACAGCGGCGTGACGAGCAGCGCCTGACGGGTATCATCTTCTAGCGTCAGCAGTACCAGCACGAAGACGAAGAACGCCATGCACACCCAGCACATCAGCTTGCCAAGCGGCATTTTGTAGATCGACTTCTCATGCAGATGTGGACGCTGTTTGCGATACACCAGGTATGAGCACAGGATGATAGTCCAGACGAACATAAACAGGATCGCCGACACTGTCGTGATCATGGTGAATGCGCCAATCACGCTTGGGTTGACATACAGCATCACGACGCCGCCCAGCAGGCAGATACAGGAGAAGGTCAGCCCTTTCGCCGGAACCGCGCGTTTAGACAGCTTAGCGAATGCTTTCGGCGCCACACCTTCCTGCGCCAGACCAAACAGCATACGGCTGGTAGAGAACACGCCACTGTTTGCAGAGGAAGCAGCGGACGTCAGGACCACGAAGTTAATCACGCTCGCAGCGGCAGGCAGACCTACCAGCACGAACAACTCAACGAACGGGCTCTTATCCGGCACCACTGAACTCCACGGCGTTACGGACATGATGACGATCAGCGCAAAGACGTAAAACATGATGATACGAATCGGAATCGAGTTGATGGCGCGCGGCAGCGATTTCTCCGGATCTTTCGTTTCCGCCGCCGTCGTCCCGACCAGTTCAATTCCGACAAAGGCGAACACGGCAATCTGGAAACCGGCAAAGAAGCCGCTAATGCCTTTCGGGAACCAGCCGCCATCATTCCACAGGTGAGCAAACGACGCTTCCACACCGGTTGGCGACTGGAAGTGCATGGCAATCATCACCAGGCCGACAATAATCAGCGACACGATAGCGACAATTTTGATCATCGCGAACCAGAACTCCATCTCACCGAACATTTTCACGGTGGCAAGGTTAAGGCTCAGCAGCAGGATCACTACCGCCAGCGAGGCGACCCAGTCGGAAAGACCGGGGAACCAGAACTGCGCGTAGGCGGTAATAGCGACGACATCCGCCATCCCGGTCACCACCCAACAGAACCAGTAGGTCCAGCCGGTGAAATAACCCGCCCACGGACCCAGCAGGTCCGAAGCAAAGTCGCTAAAAGATTTGTATTCCAGATTCGAGAGCAGCAATTCTCCCATTGCGCGCATCACGAAAAAGAGCATAAAGCCAATGATCATATAAACAAAAATGATCGACGGCCCGGCGAGACTGATCGTTTTACCCGACCCCATAAACAGCCCCGTACCAATGGCACCGCCGATGGCGATAAGCTGAATATGTCGGTTTGTAAGATTGCGCCGTAGCGACTGTTCAGTCGGAGCCTGTTCATCGGCGGCGACTTTTACCTGATCTACCATGTTTTATTCTTCCTGTACCTGTCTGTGTTGTGCGGGCTCTACGGCCTTTAATGCGTCTGTTGTGCATCAATGATACGACGATCCTGTTTTCAGGACTTATCGATATTAGGTAAGAATCGGCGGGATGAATACTAAGATTTAGATATTATGTTAATTATATGTTTAAAGTGAGTGTCATATCACTCTGGTAACGCGAATTAGCTCACAAAAATACACGCAACTGATGCATTTGCAAGATAAAACTCCGATACCCGGCAATCGGGCAGCGTTATTGCGCATTTTTCGTCCCCCTCCGGCGTGGAGGGGGAACAGAAGTGACGACTTACAGAATTTCCAGCAGTTCGACGTCAAACACCAGGGTGCTGAATGGCGGGATCGACGCACCGGCACCACGTTCGCCGTAAGCCAGTTCCTGAGGAATAGTCAGTTCCCATTTAGAGCCCACCGGCATCAGGGTCAGCGCTTCAATCCAGCCAGGAATCACGCCGTTTACCGGGAATTCAGCCGGTTCGCCACGCGCAACAGAGCTGTCAAAGACGGTACCGTCGATCAGTTTACCGGTGTAGTGCACACGAACGCGGTCAGTACGGGCCGGGATAGCACCTTCGCCCTGAGTCAGGACGCGGAATTGCAGACCAGATTCCGTGCTGTTCACACCGTCTTTCTCACGGTTTTCTTCCAGATATTTCACGCCATCTGCGGCCATCGCCTGGAAGCGCTCGCGACGTACGGCATCCGCACGTTCATGGATCTCGCGCAGCGCGCGGTGTACCACATCAACCGGCACGGCTGGCTGCTTGCCTTCCAGCGCGTCAGCAATACCGGCAACCAGCGCTTCAGGCAACAGCCCTTCCAGTCCGGATTCGCTCAGTTGCTGTCCTACCTGCAAACCAATGCCGTAGCTTGCTTGCGCTTCGATAGTGTCAAAAGTCGGGGTTGCCATCGTATTTCCTTTCATCGGATATAAAAAAGTAGCGGGCAGCATAACAGCCAGGCTTCTCCCGGTAAAATGTTGTCTCGGGGTGGATGACAAATCACGACGAAAAAGAAACAATAGGGATATCCCCCTGTATATGTGCCAAAAACGGGGAATATCACGAACATCATAGCGTTAGCTGTCTATACTCTATGATTGGGGAACGAGACGCGGAGCAGGAGGAAAGCCATGCCCGGGCGCTTTGAATTAAAACCAACCCTGGCGAAAATCTGGCATGCACCGGACAATTTTCGCATTATGGATCCGCTTCCGTCTATGCATCGCCGCGGCATTATCATTGCAGCGATTGTGCTGGTCGTCGGTTTCCTTCTCCCCTCAAGCGACACGAACGATACGCCAGCGGTAACCCGTAACGCGCAACTGGATCTCCAGTCGCAGTCTCAACCCCCGACGGAAGCGCAGCTTCAGGCCCAGCTTGTGGCCCCGCAAAACGATCCAGGCCAGGTCGCTCCCGTTGCGCCGGAACCCATTCAGGAAGGGCAACCGGAAGAGCAACCTCAGTCACAGCAACCGCAACCCCAGCCTTTCCAGCAGGATAGCGGCATTGAGCAGCAATGGCGCTCCTATCGCGTAGAGCCCGGTAAAACCATGGCACAACTGTTCCGCGACCACGGACTGCCACCTACAGATGTTTATGCGATGGCGCAGGTTGAAGGTGCGGGGAAACCGCTAAGCACCCTCCAGAGTGGGCAGATGGTACAAATTCGCCAGAACGCGAATGGCGTGGTGACCGGACTGACTATCGACACCGGCAACAATCAGCAGGTGCTTTTTACTCGTCAACCTGACGGCAGCTTTATCCGCGTACGTTAATTCATCGTGCCGGGGTCTGCCTGGCCTGATAAGCGTAGCGCCATCAGGCACATCAGCCCGTGCCGGATGGCGGCTTGCCCTTATCCGGCCTACCACGGCATTGGCGGCGTTACCGCTTCACCTTATTGACCCACCAGATCCCCGAGCACACCAGAACCAGCGCAATCGCGTATTTCCACTCCAGGATATTCTCACCGAGAAAAATCGCGGACAGCACCGCGCCGGAGACCGGGATCAGGAAGTTAAACGGCGCAATCATCCCCACACGGTTATACTTAAGCAAAATACTCCACAGCGCGAACGCCACCGAAGAGAGTAACGTCAGATAACCGAGAATCGCCACCGATGCGAGACCGTGAACCGCCAGTGTGCCGCCAAAGACATAACCACCGATCACCAACACCAGCCCGCCAATCCCTAACTGATACCCCGTCATCACGGTTGGATCGACCGTCTGAGAGAGTCGCTTACCGTAAAGCGTCGCGGCGGAGAGAATAAATGCCGCCAGCACAATCGAGCCATCGCCCGCCAGGGTAAAATTAAAATCCAGCAGCCCGCTGTTGAAGTTCACCACCATCACGCCGGTAAAACCGAGAATGCATCCCAGCGTTTTGTTGTAACTCAGTTTGTCGTTCTGATAGATGAAGTGCGCCAACAGCACGCTGAAGAAGGTGCCCGTGGCATTCATGATCGAGCCCTTCACGCCGGTAGTGAACGCCAGACCGATGTAAAAGAAGATGTATTGCAGCGAGGTCTGCGTCACTCCCAGCAGCGTCAATTGCCCGAACTGCCGGGAACTCAGGCGGCCAATCGGCTTACGCTGCGCTATCGCCAGCAAGAGTAACAGCAGACCTGCGAACAGGAAGCGGTAACCAGCGAAATCAATTTTGGACGGAATATCGTCAGCGGCGATCTGGAAGATCTCATAACCGCTCTTTATGGCCGGATAGGCGCTGCCCCAGAGCAGACAACAAAACGCCGCGCTCAGCCAGACAACATTTGTACGCGCAAACAAAGGTTGCGGGTGCGGAGTATCCATTCATCACCAGATTGAAAGTATGTTGTAT
>NZ_JBFWLF010000121.1:0-12745 GCF_050252275.1 Citrobacter sp.
CTGGCGGTTGCCGTCGCAGCAGGCATTATGTCTGTTCAGGCAATGGCAGTGGATTTCCATGGTTATGCTCGTTCCGGTATCGGCTGGACGGGTAGTGGCGGCGAACAACAATGTTTCCAGGCAACCGGTGCTCAAAGTAAATACCGTCTTGGCAACGAATGTGAAACGTACGCGGAACTTAAACTGGGCCAGGAAGTCTGGAAAGAGGGCGATAAGAGCTTCTATTTTGACACCAACGTTGCCTACTCCGTGGCACAGCAGAATGACTGGGAAGCCACCGACCCGGCATTCCGTGAAGCGAACGTACAGGGTAAAAACCTGATCGACTGGCTGCCTGGCTCCACCATCTGGGCAGGTAAGCGCTTCTATCAGCGTCATGACGTTCACATGATCGACTTCTACTACTGGGATATTTCAGGTCCTGGCGCCGGTATCGAAAATATCGATCTGGGCTTCGGTAAACTGTCTCTGGCCGCCACCCGTTCTCAGGAAGCCGGCGGCTCTTACATCTTCAGCAGCAATGATATCTATGACCGTTACAAAGACACGGCGAACGACGTTTTCGACGTGCGTTTAGCCGGTCTGGAAACGAACCCGGACGGCGTGCTGGAACTGGGTGTTGACTACGGTCGTGCGAACAAAACTGACGGTTACAGCTATGCCGACGGTGCCACTAAAGACGGCTGGATGTTCACCGCTGAACACACGCAAAGCATGCTGAAAGGCTACAACAAGTTTGTCGTTCAGTACGCTACCGACGCAATGACGACTCAGGGTAAAGGGATCCCGCAGGGCTCCTTCACGGGTAACAACTACAACCCAGATACGGAAATTGGCGTCGTTAACAACGAAATCAACAACAACGGTAGTCTGGTGCGTATCCTCGACCACGGTGCTATCTCTCTGGGCGACCGTTGGGACCTGATGTACGTCGGTATGTATCAGGATATCGACCGTGACGATAACAACGGTTCAACCTGGTACACCGTCGGTGTGCGTCCGATGTTCAAATGGACACCGATCATGAGCACCCTGATGGAAATCGGCTACGACAACGTGAAGTCTCAGCGTACCGACGACACCAACAACCAGTACAAAATTACCCTGGCGCAACAGTGGCAGGCTGGCGACAGCATCTGGTCCCGCCCGGCTATCCGTGTCTTCGCGACCTACGCGAAGTGGGATGAGAAATGGGGTTACGACAACGGCATCGCCTACAGCGATACCAGCGCGCGCACCTACAGCCGTGGCGACAACGATGAGTGGTCCTTCGGTGCTCAGATGGAAATCTGGTGGTAATCCGGCACTAACCTGACGTAGCGAGGGGCGTAAGCCCCTCTGTTTCTCGCGGTTTAGCGCGCTATTGCCTGGCCACCGCTGAACCCACGCTTTCTGAGGTGATAACAATGAAAATGAAGAAAAGTCTCGTCGCCCTTTGTTTATCCGTAGGGTTAGTTGCCAGTGCGCCGGGCATCAGCCTGGCTGACGTGAATTACGTTCCACAGAATACCAGCGCCGCACCGACGATTCCGACGGCGGCACTCCAGCAGTTAACCTGGACGCCGGTTGACCAGTCCAACACGCAAACCACACAGCTTTCGACCGGCGGTCAGCGTCTTGATGTCGCGGGCATCTCCGGTCCGGTTGCCGCTTACAGCGTACCGGCGAACATCGGGGAGCTAAACATAACGCTCACCAGCGAAGTGAACAAACAAACCAGCGTCTTCGCGCCCAACGTCCTGATTCTCGATCAGAACATGACGCCTTCTGCGTTCTTCCCCAGCAGCTATTTCACCTACCAGGAACCGGGCGTGATGAGCGCGGATCGTCTGGAAGGGGTGATGCGCCTGACGCCAGCGCTGGGCCAGCAGAAGCTTTATGTTCTGGTCTTTACGACCGAGAAAGATCTTCAGCAGACCACCAAACTGCTCGATCCAGCGAAAGCCTACGCCAAAGGCGTGGGTAACTCGGTGCCGGATATTCCGGATCCGATCGCCCGCCATACCACCGACGGTCTGCTGAAGCTGAAAGTGAAAACCAGCAGCAGTTCCAGCGTGCTGGTGGGGCCATTGTTTGGTTCTTCCGGCCCGGGTCCGGTGACGGTGGGCAATACCGCTGCACCTGCGCCAACCTATGCTGCACCTGCTTCCGCGCCGGTGGTTGCACCTGCGCCCGCGAAGAAAAGCGAGCCGATGTTGAACGACACCGAAAGCTACTTTAACAAAGCGATTAAAGACGCCGTCGCGAAAGGTGACGTTGATAAAGCGCTGAAACTGCTTGATGAAGCTGAACGTCTGGGATCAACATCTGCCCGTTCCACCTTTATCAGCAGTGTAAAAGGCAAGGGGTAATTTCTCCCCACATTGCTGATTTGCAACAACTGGTGCGTCAACTGGCGCACCTTTTTTTTAGCATTTCCTGCGACTTGTTACGTTTCTGTTGCGTAACAGATCACTTAATTATGTTTCCATCTTCCGTAAGCGCTTTTCTGCGATACAATGCCTTTCAGTTATGAAACGGAGAGTCAGGCATGTCACACCCCGCGTTAACGCAACTGCGTGCGCTGCGCTATTTTGAAGAGATTCCCGCCCTGGATCCAGAACAGCTCGACTGGCTGCTACTGGAAGATTCCATGACAAAACGTTTTGAACAACAGGGAAAACGGGTCACTGTGACCCTGATCAGGGAGGGATTTGTCGGTCAAAATGAGGTGGTGGAAGAGCTGACGCGACTGCCAAAAGAATCCCGCTACTGGCTGCGTGAAATCCTGCTCTGTGCCGATGATGAACCCTGGCTGGCTGGACGCACCGTGGTGCCTGAATCCACGCTGTCCGGCCCCGAACTGGCCTTACAACACTTAGGCAAAACCCCGCTGGGGCGTTATCTGTTTACATCATCGACGTTGACCCGAGATTTTATTGAGATTGGTTGTGATGCCGGGCTGTGGGGACGTCGTTCCCGCCTGCGACTGAGCGGTAAGCCGCTAATGCTGACCGAACTGTTTTTACCTGCATCGCCGTTGTACTAAGAGGAAAATAAAATGGAGTGGAGTCTGACGCAAAATAAGCTGCTGGCGTTTCACCGCTTGATGCGTACGGATAAGCCCATCGGCGCCTTACTGCTGCTCTGGCCGACGCTATGGGCTCTGTGGGTAGCGACCCCTGGCGTCCCTCAAGGGTGGATCCTGGCGGTGTTTGTCGCCGGGGTCTGGCTGATGCGTGCCGCCGGATGCGTGGTTAATGACTATGCCGATCGAAAATTTGACGGACACGTAAAACGCACGGCGAACCGCCCACTGCCCAGCGGCGCGGTGACGGAAAAAGAGGCCCGGACGCTGTTTGTGGTGCTGGTACTGCTCGCTTTTCTGTTGGTATTAACGCTCAACACCATGACCATATTGCTGTCGGTTGCAGCACTGGCGCTGGCGTGGGTCTATCCGTTTATGAAGCGCTACACCCACCTGCCGCAGGTGGTGCTGGGGGCGGCGTTTGGCTGGTCGATCCCGATGGCCTTCGCGGCGGTGAGTGAGTCGGTACCCTTGAGCTGCTGGCTGATGTTCCTGGCCAATATCTTGTGGGCGGTGGCCTACGACACGCAGTACGCGATGGTTGACCGCGATGACGATCTGAAAATCGGCATTAAATCGACGGCCATTCTGTTTGGCGAACATGACAAGCTGATTATCGGTATCTTGCAGGTGGCGGTGCTGGCGCTGATGGCGCTGATTGGCTGGCTGAACGGTCTGGGGCTGGGTTATTACTGGTCTGTGCTGGTCGCGGGCGCGCTGTTTGTTTATCAACAGAAACTGATTGCCAACCGCGAACGCGAGGCCTGCTTTAAAGCATTCATGAACAATAACTACGTCGGGCTGGTGTTGTTTATCGGTCTGGCAATGAGCTACTGGCACTTATAAAGCATCTTGCCCGCTGGCGCTGCGCTTATCGGGCCTACCAAACCGTAAGCCGATGTAGGCCGGATCAGGCGGAACGCCGCCATCCGGCAATCTAACATAAAAAAGCCGGTCATCTTGACCGGCTTTTTCTTTACTCGCTCTGCGTCGCGCTCTCGATGGTGAGGCGTACATCCGACGTGATGAGTTCCGCCAACATCTGATACACCTTCATCGTTTCGCCCGGCTCCGCATCGCCGGTATCGCTGATGTAACCCTCGTCACGCAGGGTCAGCACCAGTGAGCTGAACACCGCCTTGTCGAAGAATTCCGGCGCGTTAATACCGTGCAGCACGGACAGACGCTGCGCCACGGTGCGGCTTTCTTTCTCCAGCGTCCCGCGGTTGATCGACGGGTTAGCGCTCAGCAGCCAGAAGGTGATGGCATAACGCTGCAGCGTTTCGCGCGCACCCGCGGCCAGCAGTTGCAGCGTACGGGAATGAGCCGGATTGATATGCAGTTCATCATCCTGAACGGTAATCAGCCCCTGACGCTGCATTTCAGCCGTCAGCGCGTCAATCACGTCTGCCAGCTCATCGCGCTCCCAGCGCAGGAACAGCTCGGCTTTCAGCATCGGGTAGAGCACGTCAACGTGTTGCAGCAACGCTTCGCGGGAAATATGACGATGCTGGGTGACGATCGCCGCCATCAGTGACGGTAGCACCAGCATATGCGCGATGTTATTGCGATAGTAGGTCATCAGCACCGCCTGCTCGCGCGGCAGAATGATGATATCGCCAATGGTATCCTTCTCGACTTCGAATTTGTTCATCTGCAACGCGTGATCGATAAGATCGCTGGCGTTGACAGACGGCACGGTCGAATCAGAGGAATACGGCACGTTGCGCATCAGATCCAGGTAACAGTTGAGCTGCTCGGTCAATTGTTCGCGGGTCAGCGAACGCTGGCGAGACGCTAATAGCGCGGTGCAGCACAGGTTCATGGCGTTCGCCGCACCCGCATTGTTAATACGCACCATCAGCTCCGCCGCAATCCCGTTTACCGTCGGCGTCAGCCAGGCTGGACGCACGGCTTCGATCGGATCGATAGACTCGCGCCACTCCGGCACGTGGTGATTCAGGTAGGTCATCAATGGCATTGGCTCGCCAAAGTTGACGTAGCCCTGACCGAGATTACGCAGCTTGCTCAGGCCACGCAGCATCTGCGGCAGGCTCTCTTTCTCTTTGGTCGCGCCGCGCAGCTCTTTGGCATAGGTTCCCACTTCCATCACGTGCTCGTAACCGATGTAAATCGGCACCAGAGTGATCGGACGGGTGCCGCCGCGCAGCATCGCCTGGATGGTCATCGACAGCGTGCCGGTTTTTGGGTCCAGCAAACGGCCGGTACGGGAACGACCACCTTCGACAAAGTATTCAACCGAGTAGCCGCGGCTGAACAGTTCGCCCAGATACTCACGGAAAACCGTGGAATAGAGCTTATTGCCCTTAAAGGTACGACGAATAAAGAACGCGCCCAGGCGGCGGAAGATCGGGCCTGCCGGCCAGAAGTTCAGGTTGATACCTGCAGCGATGTGCGGCGGCACCAGCCCCTGGTGATAGAGCACGTAGGAGAGCAGCAGGTAGTCCATGTGGCTGCGGTGGCAGGGAACATAAACAATTTCGTGCCCGTCGTGCGCCAGTTGGCGAACGCGTTCTGCGTTGTGAACGTTAATCCCCTGATACAGCCGGTTCCAGGTGAAGCCCAGAATACGGTCGGTCAGGCGAATCATCTCGTAAGAGAAGTTGGCGGCGATCTCTTCCATCAGCGCAATGGCGTTTTGCTGCGCCTTTTCATGGGAGATTTTCTTGCTGCGCGCTTCGTCTTCTACCGCGCGGGCAATCGCTTTGGAGGCCAGCAGCTTGTTGAAGAGATCCTGACGCGCAGGTAAACGCGGCCCCACCGCGGCAAGGCGCTGACGGGCGAAGTGCATACGCGCCACGCGAGCCAGTTTCTGCGCAATGGTTTTATCCGTGCCGTGCTCATCGGCCATTCGGCGCAGAGAGACGGAAGGCGAGAAGCGGACAAAGCTGTCGCGGCCAAGCCAGGAGACGGCAAAGAATTTCTGAATGCCGTTAAGCATGCGCAGCGGCGGGTTAACCTCGCCCTTTTCACGACCCGGAGAACGTCCAAACATCACCGACACCGGCACCATTTGCACATCCAGATCCGGATTGCTGCGATGCAGGTCGAGATAGTTATGGAACAGCTTGATGGATTCTTCTTTCGGCGTGTAATAGGTGAAGACACGCGGTCCGCCGTGAATGAACACATAGCGCGGCAACTGTGTGCCATCGATCTCCAGCGGTTCTAACGGGTCGGGGAGATCGTGCGCCAGACATTGCGCGCGCAGCGTCAGCAAGTCTGCTTTGGAGTTGTACGGTAAAACGTACATAATTGGGCGAGAGGTATCGAGTCCCAATTCCGGGGCAGGATCTGCCGGAATAGACTTGCTTTTTACCAGTACACTTAATGGTAAATTCAGGATTTTGTAGTAAATTCGTGGCCAGCCGGACATAAACGATGTAAAGCCTCTGGTTAATAATGCAATTGCGTTGCAAGGATATCAGAAAGTCATGTGAATTTCTGGTCTATCCCGTCATACTTCGCGCCGCGTTGCCCTAACTCGAATTACATGAGTTAACAAGACAATGTCATTGACGCCAATAATGCAAAAAGGTTCTTTTAATGGCTAATAATACCACTGGATTCACCCGAATTATCAAAGCTGCAGGCTATTCCTGGAAAGGTTTTCGCGCCGCGTGGATTAACGAGGCCGCGTTCCGTCAGGAAAGCGTGGCGGCGCTGCTGGCCGTGGCTATCGCCTGCTGGCTGGACGTGGATGCCATTACGCGCGTTCTGCTGATAGGCTCTGTCATGCTGGTCATGATTGTTGAAATCCTGAACAGCTCCATTGAGGCGGTAGTGGACCGTATCGGCTCTGATTATCACGAACTTTCTGGTCGCGCAAAAGATATGGGGTCGGCGGCGGTGCTGCTTTCTATCATTGTGGCGCTGATCACCTGGGGACTCCTGTTGTGGCCACATTTTCGCTAACGTTTTTCGACCCTGATTCCATAACCGGCTAAATCTGCTGTCGAATGTGTAGTTTGTGGTTCCAAAATCACCTTTAGCTGTATATACTCACAGCATAACTGTATATACACCCAGGGGGCGGAATGAAAGCGTTAACGGCCAGGCAACAAGAGGTGTTTGATCTCATTCGGGATCACATCAGCCAGACAGGTATGCCACCGACGCGTGCGGAGATCGCACAGCGTTTGGGGTTCCGTTCCCCAAACGCGGCTGAAGAACACCTGAAGGCGCTGGCACGTAAAGGGGCGATTGAAATCGTCTCCGGTGCTTCTCGCGGCATTCGACTGCTGCAGGAAGAAGAGGAAGGGTTACCGCTCATCGGTCGCGTTGCGGCGGGCGAGCCGCTACTGGCGCAGCAGCACATCGAAGGTCATTATCAGGTCGATCCGTCTTTGTTTAAGCCGAATGCCGATTTCCTGCTGCGCGTCAGCGGAATGTCGATGAAAGACATCGGCATTATGGATGGCGATCTGCTGGCGGTACACAAAACCCAGGACGTGCGTAACGGCCAGGTGGTTGTGGCGCGTATTGACGATGAAGTGACGGTCAAACGCCTGAAAAAACAGGGCAATAAAGTTGAACTGCTGCCCGAAAACAGCGAATTTAAACCGATCCTGGTTGACCTTCGCGAACAGAATTTTACCATCGAAGGACTGGCCGTTGGCGTCATCCGTAATGGTGAATGGCTGTAGTACTCCTGTAGGCCGGATAAGGCGTTTGCGCCGCTATCCGGCACTCTCACCACTCTCGTTATGACCTCTTCTCAGGCTCGTCTCCATGCCTTTTTTTGCTTCTGCTGACAAAGCGCTCTGGCGTCTCGCCTTACCGATGATTTTCTCCAATATCACCGTTCCGCTGCTGGGACTGGTGGATACGGCGGTCATTGGTCACCTGGACAGCCCCGTCTATCTCGGCGGTGTGGCGGTGGGCGCAACCGCAACCAGCTTTCTGTTCATGCTACTGCTCTTCTTACGGATGAGCACCACCGGGCTGACGGCGCAGGCATTCGGCGCGAAGAATCCTCAGGCGCTGGCGAGGGCTCTGGTACAACCGCTGATCCTGGCTTTGGGCGCAGGGACATTGATTGCTATCTTCCGCACGCCGATTATCGACCTGGCGCTACACATTGTCGGCGGCAGCGAAGCGGTGCTGGAACAGGCGAGGCGATTCCTGGCCATTCGCTGGCTGAGCGCGCCGGCGTCACTGGCGAATCTGGTTCTGCTCGGTTGGTTACTGGGCGTGCAATACGCGCGTGCGCCGGTGATCCTGCTGATTGTCGGCAATATCCTGAACATTGTGCTCGACCTCTGGCTGGTAATGGGGCTGCATATGAACGTGCAGGGGGCCGCACTGGCGACGGTGATTGCGGAATATGCGACGTTGCTGATCGGTTTGTTGATGGTGCGTAAGGTCTTGCACTTGCGGGGCGTCTCTCTCGTCATGCTCAGGCAGGCCTGGCGCGGAAACTTTCGTCGCCTTCTGGCGCTTAATCGCGACATCATGCTGCGTTCGCTGCTCCTGCAACTCTGTTTTGGTGCCATTACCGTGCTGGGGGCCAGACTGGGTAGCGATATCATCGCCGTTAACGCCGTGTTGATGACGTTGCTGACGTTTACGGCCTATGCGCTGGATGGCTTTGCCTACGCCGTGGAGGCGCATTCCGGTCAGGCCTATGGCGCCCGCGATGGCAGTCAGTTGCTGGAGGTCTGGCGAGCGGCGTGCCGTCAGTCAGGTATTGTCGCACTGCTGTTCTCAGTGGTTTATCTGCTCGCGGGCGAACAGATCGTCGCGCTGCTGACATCACTCCCGCAAATCCAGCAACTGGCCGATCGCTATCTGCTCTGGCAAGTGATTTTGCCGTTGGTCGGCGTCTGGTGCTATCTGCTGGATGGTATGTTTATCGGTGCAACGCGGGCGGCTGAAATGCGTAACAGTATGGCGGTCGCGGCTGCCGGGTTTGCGCTGACCTTGCTGACCCTCCCCGTGTTGGGGAATCACGGTTTGTGGCTGGCGCTGGCGGTTTTCCTGGCGCTGCGCGGACTGTCACTAGCCTGGATCTGGCGGCGCCACTGGCGGAATGGGACCTGGTTTTCGGCTTCGTGATGGTTAAAGATTCTGAATAGTGAATTGAACCCAGAATCTCTGACTACACTTAATCTCACGTCCAGCAGAAAACGAACGCAGTTGGGCGGTTTACTCTCACTATTCACAGCCTAATAAAGAGGACTTTATGATGAATAAAGACGAAGCCGGCGGTAACTGGAAACAATTTAAAGGTAAAGTGAAAGAGCAGTGGGGCAAACTGACCGATGACGATATGACAGTCATTGAAGGTAAGCGTGATCAACTGGTCGGTAAGATTCAGGAACGTTATGGTTACGAGAAAGACCAGGCGGAGAAAGAGGTCGATAGCTGGGAAAAACGCAACGACTATCGCTGGTAAGCCACCCTCATACCCGTGAGTACAAGGATGTAATCCCCTCTGTTTGCTTCGGGCGGCATAGCATGCCGCCCACTTCCTTAACGGGGTTTCTTTTTAACCTGAATCGAATGATCGTGCTGACACTCGCCAGGGTGACGGCAGGCTTCCACTTCCACGCAGGCTGAGCATAATCCGTGTGCTTCAATCACATTGTGGCGCAGGGCAAACCCCATCTTCGCCGCCAGCGTATGCATAATGTCTTCCACGCCCTCCGCACACTCTTCTTTCACCGCACCACAGCGGTCGCAGATAAACATCGCGGAAGTATGAGTTGGCTGATCGAACAGGTAACACAGCACGTAGCTGTTGGTGGATTCAACCTTATGCACAAACCCTTGTTCAAGCAGAAAATCGAGTGCGCGATAGACCGTTGGCGGCTTGGCCTGTGGTTCTGATTCACGCAGCAGGTCGAGCAGATCGTAAGCGCTAATTGCGCCTTCCTGAAGGCTCATCAGACGCAACACCTCAAGGCGCTGTGGGGTCAGGCGCACATTGCGTTGCGCGCACAGTTTTTCAGCTTGCGCCAGCAACTCTTGCGTTGTGGTCTTTTCCATCGGGCACCTCGGATCGCGTGGAGTAAGAAAACCCTCACTTTATCATGTTATGGGAGAAACGCCGAGATCCAGGCCGGCACGATAAATCGCCTGCTAATCTTTCCCTGTTTCGCATTCTCTTCTATACATATTGATGTCTGTCACATAATAAAAACGTTCCAGCAAGTTCTGCATGGAGCGAATAGCGTCATCTTCACCCATTTTATCACAGCAATAGTCCTACTCAGCCGCGTTGATACTGGCTGAGGCATTATTTCACCTGCAAATAAAATAGGTTTACTGTGAATAAAAATTTTAATTTTTCGGTGGTGGCAATTGCGGTCTCGTTCCTGGTTTCCCAACATGCGAACGCGGCGAATACCTGGGCGGAAGCGCGTAACGACGCGATGGGCGGAACGGGCGTGGCGTCGGCAAATTATGGTAGCGGGGTTCTCATTAACCCGGCGTTGCTGGCGAAAGCGAAGCCTGAAGACAGCGTTACCGTGATTCTTCCGGCGGTCGGTGCACAAATCACCGACAAAGATAATCTTCAGGATGAAATTGATGAGATCAGCGACAAAATCGATTACTACGATGAGGTGGTTGATAATCTGACGCCGCAGGAAGTTTTGCTCAACCCGCGCGGCGTGTTGAATCAGTTTCAGGGCGCGGCACGCGATCTTGCCGATGAACTCGAATACCTGAAAGGGAAAACGGCACGCGCCAATGCAGGGGCGGGACTGGCGGTGAGCATTCCCAATGAGACGCTTTCCCTGGCTTTCGTGGCGAAGGGCTATGCGCATGGACGGGTCAGTTCATCCATTGATCAGGGTGATATTGACTATCTGCGCCGGATTGAGGGCAGCGATACCTATGCGCTCGTTGAAGCCGGGAAGGCGGCGATTGAAGGCTCAGATGAGATAACCAAACACCTCAACTCGACGGCATCGGGACGCGCGGCAATTGTTTCAGATTATGGTATCGCCGTTGCCCGACAGTTTGCGTTCGGCGATGTGCCGGTGTCGATTGGCGTTACGCCAAAACTGCAAAAAACCTGGCTCTACAATTACACCACCTCTATCTATAACTACGACAGCAGCGACTGGAACAGTAGTCGTTATCGTAATGATGACACTGGTTTTAACGTCGACGCCGGGATTGCGGCGGACTTTGGTGAACACTGGACGGTGGGGATCAGCGGGCAGAACCTCATTTCACGCGATCTGGATACCAAATCGATCACTATCACCCATGGCATGACGGGTGAAACGCGAAACTACAAAGACACGTACCAGATTCGCCCGCTGGTCACCGCCGGTGTGGCGTGGCAAAACGAGCTGCTGACGCTGAGTGCAGACGGTGATTTGACCGAAACCAAAGGTTTCAAAAGCGAGGAAAACTCACAGTATGTCGGTGTTGGTGCTGAAGTCCGGCCGCTCGACTGGCTGGCCGTGCGTGCCGGTTATCGTGCTGACGTGAAAGATAACGACAGCAACGTCTTTACCGGCGGCGTCGGGTTTGCCCCGTTCAATCGTGTCCATCTTGATTTGATGGGACTGTATGGCGAGGACGAAACCTGGGGCGCAGGCGCGCAGGTCAGCGTGACGTTCTGATGGGGATAACCGGAGACATTACGTCTCCGGTTTTGCCTGTGCTATAGTAGCGCCTCCAATTTACAGGATGCTCAAAAAAACACCATGTCACCAGAATCACAATCTGCCTTTCCCGCTCACCGTTTTTCCATCGCGCCTATGCTCGACTGGACGGATAGACACTGCCGCTACTTCCTGCGCTTATTGTCTCGCCAGACGCTGCTCTATACCGAGATGGTGACGACGGGGGCGATTATTCATGGCAAAGGCGATTATCTGGCATACAGCGAAGAAGAGCATCCGGTCGCTCTGCAGCTAGGCGGCAGCGATCCGGCAGCGTTGGCGCACTGCGCGAAGCTGGCTGAAGCGCGCGGCTACGACGAGATCAACCTCAACGTCGGCTGTCCGTCCGATCGTGTACAAAATGGCATGTTTGGCGCCTGTCTGATGGGCAATGCGCAATTGGTGGCAGACTGCGTGAAGGCGATGCGTGACGTGGTGTCGATTCCGGTGACCGTCAAAACCCGCATTGGTATTGACGATCAGGATAGCTATGAATTTCTTTGCGATTTTATCAATACGGTGTCTGGCCGCGGTGAGTGCGAGATGTTCATCATCCACGCCCGTAAGGCCTGGCTCTCCGGGTTAAGTCCGAAGGAAAACCGTGAAATCCCGTCGCTGGATTATCCGCGCGTATATCAACTGAAACGCGATTTCCCGCAGCTGACGATGTCCATTAATGGCGGCATTACGTCGCTGGAACAGGCGAAGGCGCATCTTGAACATATGGACGGCGTGATGGTCGGGCGCGAAGCCTATCAGAACCCTGGCATTCTGGCCGCTGTCGATCGCGAAATATTTGGCTCCTCAACTGCTGATGCCGATCCGGTTACGGTGGTGCGGGCCATGTATCCTTATATCGAACGTGAACTGAGCCAGGGCACGTATCTTGGTCATATTACGCGCCACATGCTGGGGCTGTTTCAGGGGATCCCGGGGGCGCGCCAGTGGCGTCGCTACCTGAGCGAAAACGCCCATAAAGCCGGTGCCGATGTTAATGTGCTGGAGCATGCGCTGAAGCTGGTGGCCGATAAGC
>NZ_JBFWLF010000122.1:0-12729 GCF_050252275.1 Citrobacter sp.
TGATTAAAAGACAACTGCTCTACCAACTGAGCTAACGACCCATTTGGGTGTTACCTGAAAGATTATTTACTCGTCACCAATTTAGTCATTGGTGGGTCGTGCAGGATGACTCGGCTTCGCCTCGCCCTTCGGGCCGTTGCTGAAGCAACGTTATCCTTCACGTTTAACATCTGAGTTTGATGTTAAATTGGTGGGTCGTGCAGGATTCGAACCTGCGACCAATTGATTAAAAGTCAACTGCTCTACCAACTGAGCTAACGACCCGAGTGGTGGGTGATGACGGGATCGAACCGCCGACCCCCTCCTTGTAAGGGAGGTGCTCTCCCAGCTGAGCTAATCACCCGATACTACGCTGGATACTACTGACTACCTTTGTTCGTGGTGGGTCGTGCAGGATGACTCGGCTTCGCCTCGCCCTACGGGCCGTTGCTTTCGCAACGTTATCCTTCACGTTCTACTATCGCGTCCACCAGAACGATTGGTGGGTCGTGCAGGATTCGAACCTGCGACCAATTGATTAAAAGTCAACTGCTCTACCAACTGAGCTAACGACCCACTTTGCGCTGCTTTTGGTTTGTTTGATATCCCTTGGCAACGGCGGCATATATTACTGATTTAAGATTTGAGCGCAACAAAAATTTCGATGTAGATCACTCAACTGCTTAGGAATCACACGACACGACCAGAAATAATTCGATTTCTGGTCGTATGCTGTGCATTACATCGCGCCAAGACGTTTCTGCGCTTGTTTTGCGCCTTCGGTGCCTGGGTATTTGCTGATAACCTGTTGATATACCGCTTTTGCTTTCGCAGCGTCACCTTTGTCCTGCATGATCACGCCGACTTTATACATCGCGTCTGCAGCCTTTGGTGACTTCGGGTAGTTTTTCACCACCGAAGCAAAATAAAACGCGGCATCATCTTTTTTACCCTTGTTGTAATTCAACTGACCGAGCCAGTAGTTGGCGTTCGGCTGATAAGTCGATTCAGGGTACTTTTTGATGAAGTTCTGGAATGCCACAATTGCATCATCCTGGCGGGATTTATCCTGCACCAGGGCAATTGCCGCATTGTAATCGGTATTCGCGTCACCGCTTTGTACTGGCGCACCCGACGTCGCAGCACCTGCGTCAGGCGCAGACGTCGCTGCCCCCGCAGTTGCTCCGCTCTGATCGCCGCTTGTCGACTGCGCGGAAGCGCCACCGCTGCTCAGACTGTCTATCTGTAACAGGATCTGCTTCTGACGCTCAATTACCTGATTCAGTTGATACTGACTTTCCTGAATTTGACCACGCAGGGAGTCTATATCGGCCTGATTATCAGAGAGTTGCTGCTGGAGTTGGGTTAAAAGCTGGCTGTGAGCGTTAGAAATACGCTCGAGTTGAGTGACACGGTCTTCGACCAAGCCTGAGCCGACACTACTGATTGGCGCCTGAGCAAAAGCGGCCCAGGGGGCCGCTATGCCAACCAGTAACGACAGACTCAACAGATGATGTCTGAAGTTACTGCTCATGCAATTCTCTTAGTAAACCAGTACGGCACGACGGTTTTTGGAGTAAGCCGCTTCGTCGTGACCCAGTACTGCAGGTTTTTCTTTACCGTAAGAAACGATGGAGATCTGGTCAGCAGAAACGCCTTTACCCTGCAGGTACATCTTAACAGCGTTCGCACGACGTTCACCCAGGGAGATGTTGTACTCAGGAGTACCACGTTCGTCCGCGTGACCTTCTACGGTGACTTTGTAAGACGGGTTGCTACGCAGGAAGTTAGCGTGCGCATCCAGCATTGCAGCGAAGTCAGAACGGATATCGTACTTGTCCAGATCGAAGTAAACGATGTTGTTCTGCTGCAGCTGTTGCATCTGCAGACGAGCCTGCTCTTCAGAGGACATGTTGCCGCTGCCGTTTGCATCCATACCAGTGCCGGCACCCAGCATGCCTTCGCTGCCGTCATTGCTGGCGTTCTTGTTAGAAGAACATGCCGCAATAGCCATAACAGGCAGAGCGATCATCAGCCCTTTCAGCACTTTGTTCAGTTGCATTTCAATGATTCCTTTATTAATCAATTATTTATTATCACAGATACGGCGACCAGGCAGGGAATTTAACCTGTCCATCAGTTGCCGGAAGACGCGCTTTGAAACGCCCATCTGTAGAAACCAAATTCAGCACGGATCCCATCCCCTGAGAAGAGCTGTAGATTACCATAGTGCCGTTAGGTGCCAGACTTGGCGTTTCGTCCAGGAACGTTGACGACAGAACTTGTACGCCACCCGCTACCAGATCTTGTTTGGCAATGTGCTGCTGACCATTCGCCGAGCTTACCATTACCATAAATTTGCCGTCGCTGCTGACATCAGCATCCTGGTTTTGTGAACCTTCCCAGGTAATACGCTGCGGAGCACCGCCGTTAACGTTAACTTTATACACTTGCGGACGACCCGCCTGATCCGATGTAAAGGCCAGGTTCTGGCTGTCCGGGAACCAGGTCGGCTCCGTATTGTTGCTGCGACCATCGGTCACCTGACGGATCTGGCCAGAACCAATATCCATCACATACAGGTTCAGGCTCCCGGTTTTTGACAGGGCAAACGCCAGTTTGCTGCCATCCGGAGAGAACGCAGGCGCACCGTTGTGACGCGGGAATGACGCAACCTGACGGACCGCGCCGTTAGACAACGTCTGAATAACCAGCGCAGAACGACCGCTTTCGAAGGTGACATACGCCAGTTTAGAACCGTCCGGAGACCAGGCCGGAGACATCAACGGCTGCGGTGAACGGTGAACCACAAACTGGTTGTAGCCATCGTAGTCAGACACGCGCAGTTCATACGGGAACTGACCGCCGTTAGTCTGAACAACATACGCGATACGGGTACGGAATGCGCCTTTAATACCGGTCAGTTTCTCAAACACTTCGTCACTGGCAGTATGGCCGGCATAACGCAGCCACTGCTTGTTCACTTTGTAAGAGTTCTGAGCCAGTACAGTACCCGGCGCACCGCCGGTGTCAACCAGCTGGTAAGCAACATTGTAGGAACCGTCCGGATTCGGAGTCACCTGACCGACCACGACCGCGTCAATCCCCAGCGCAGACCATGCAGCAGGTTGAACGTCCTGCGCAGTCCCCGGCTGTTGTGGCAAACGAGACCGATCTAACGGATTAAATTTACCGCTGTTGCGCAGGTCAGCGCCAACAATGCCACCGATATCTTCAGGTGCAGCACCCGGCCCAGCCCACTGGAATGGCACAACCCCAATCGGGCGCGCCGAGTCCACCCCCTGGGTTATCTCAATACGTACTTCTGCGTGCAGCACCGCTGCCCACAGCATCAGAAAACCAAATGCTACTCGTAATGCCTGCTTCATCATATCTCCCTTATCCAGGCGATCAGCCCACGATAATTTAGCAGAATGTTAACAAACTCAAATACACAAAACTACCAGAACCCAGCGACTACCGCAGATTGTTTTCCCCGTCATAACGGGGAAAGTTTAGCTTACGGTTTAAAGTCCAGAGGTGCGTTTTTAAACACTTCATATACCGCCTGGCTCGGTGGTTTTGGAATCTTCGCTTGTCGGGCTGCAGCAAGCGCTGCCTGACAAAGCGCGGGATCGCCACCTTCAGACTGGATGTCGAGCAGCATACCGTCAGAAGCCAGTTTTATCCGCAGCGTACAGGTTTTACCTGCATAAGACGATGCGTCGTAGAACTTGCTTTCAATGGCAGATTTAATCTGCCCGGCATAATTGCTGATATCCGCGCCTGATGCGCCATTATTTTTAGTATTACCACTCCCCGCAGGAGAAGCGTTGTTCCCTTTTGCCCCACCGCCGGTTTTCGGCGCATTCTTACCGGAGCTAAGATCGCCAAGCAAATCATCAACGCCAGATGCCGCAGCCGCTTTTTCAGCAGCGGCCTTTTTGGCCGCAGCGGCTTTCTCGGCTGCTGCTTTCTTATCGGCAGCGGCTTTCTCAGCTGCAGCTTTTTTATCAGCGGCGGCCTTTTCTGCGGCGGCTTTTTTCTCAGCAGCGGCTTTCTCGGCGGCGGCGGCTTTGGCTGCAGCCGCTTTTTCCGCGGCAGCTTGCTTAGCGGCTTCGGCCTCGGCTTTTTTCTTCGCATCGGCAGCCGCTTTAGCCGCTTCTGCTTTCTTCTTCGCGTCAGCAGCGGCTTTTGCCGCCTCTGCTTCGGCTTTCTTCTGTGCATCCGCCGCGGCTTTTTTCGCGGCTTCTGCGGCTTCTTTCACCTGCGCATCAGCTTTCGCTTTGGCATCCGCTGCTGCTTTCTTCGCCGCTTCTTCAGCCTGTTTCTGCTGTTCCTGCGCTTTCTTCGCGTCGGCTTCAGCCTGCTTCTGCTGTTCCTGAGCCGCTAAACGTTCTTTCTCGATCTGCTTAAGCCGTTCCTGTTCGGCAGCCTGCTTCTCACGAAGCTCTTCCGCCTGCTGCTGCTCCAGTTTTTCACGTTGCTCTTTGGCACGCTGCGCACTTGACTGTTGCTGCTGCTGACGTTCGTACTGCTGAACCACGGCGCCAGGATCAACCATCACGGCATCGATGGAAGAACCACCGCCGCCGCCGGCTGAAGCCTCAATATGCTCATCGAACGAACTCCAGATCAGGACTGCAAATAGGATGACATGCAGCACCGCTGAAATAATTATCGCCCGTTTGAGCTTGTCGTTTTGTTCGGTTGCCTTTGACACTCTCGGTTCCCAAAAACTGTTCGCCTGTTACACGTTCTCTTTAAAACCAGAGACGCAAATGATCAGATAGGCTGCGTCATTAAGCCAACCGACTTCACACCTGCACTGTGCAACAAGTTCAGCGCTTTAATTATTTCATCGTAAGGCACATCTTTCGCGCCCCCGATCAAGAAGACCGTTTTCGGATTGGACTCCAGGCGACTTTTCGCCTCGGCGATCACCTGTTCCGGCGGCAGTTGATCCATACGATCTTTCTCAACCACCACGCTGTACTGCCCTACTCCGGAAACCTCAATAATGACCGGCGGATTATCGTTACTGCTCACGGCCTGCGACTCGGTCGCATCCGGCAGATCGACTTCCACGCTCTGCGTAATGATTGGCGCTGTCGCCATAAAGATCAGCAGCAGCACCAACAGCACGTCGAGCAACGGTACGATGTTGATTTCGGACTTCAGGTCGCGACGACCTCGTCCACGCGATCTGGCCATGGCTTACCCCTTGTTGCTTTCGCTAACGGTAAACGCCTGACGGTGCAGAATCGCGGTGAACTCTTCCATAAAGTTGTCGTAATTCAGTTCCAGCTTGTTAACACGCTGATTCAGACGGTTGTAGGCCATGACCGCCGGGATTGCCGCAAACAGACCAATCGCCGTAGCAATCAATGCTTCCGCGATACCCGGTGCAACCATCTGCAACGTCGCCTGTTTTACCGCCCCGAGCGCAATAAACGCATGCATGATCCCCCACACGGTACCGAACAGACCGATATACGGGCTGATGGAACCCACGGTGCCGAGGAACGGAATATGCGTTTCCAGCGTTTCAAGTTCACGGTTCATCGAGATCCGCATCGCACGAGATGCCCCTTCCACCACTGCTTCCGGCGCATGGCTGTTTGCCCGATGCAATCGTGCAAACTCTTTGAACCCGCTATAAAAGATTTGTTCCGAACCCGCCAGATTATCACGGCGTCCCTGACTCTCCTGATACAGGCGAGACAGTTCAATTCCGGACCAGAATTTGTCTTCGAACGCTTCGGCTTCACGCGCGGCGGCGTTAAGAATACGGGTCCGCTGGATAATGATGGCCCAGGATGCGATTGAAAAACCAATCAAAATCAACATGATAAGTTTAACCAGAAGGCTTGCCTTCAGGAACAAATCAAGGATATTCATGTCAGTCACTGCTTAAACTCCGCGACAATAGACTTGGGAAGCGCACGAGGCTTCATTTTGAGTGGATCAACGCAAACAATCAGAACCTCAGCCTCATTGAGCACGGTGTTCTCTGCGTTGACAATGCGTTGCGTGAAAACCAAAGAGGTGCCACGCATTGACGTAATTTCTGTTTGGATTTCGAGCATATCGTCGAGTCGCGCAGGCGCGTAGTATTCCAGCGTCATTTTACGCACCACGAAGGCAACTCGCTCAGCCAACAGCACCTGCTGACTGAAGTGATGATGACGCAGCATCTCTGTGCGTGCTCGTTCATAAAAAGCGACGTAACTGGCGTGATAAACCACACCACCGGCGTCGGTGTCTTCATAGTAAACACGTACCGGCCATCGAAATATATACTTATTCATTCCTGCTGCCTTTTTGTTGGCTTCGTCCACTCACACCGTCACTTACGCCTGTAAGCTCCTGGTGATTCGCGTACTTACCGCCGCGATGCTTCAAGAATGCTGTTGTATATAGCGTTGTATTCACTTTACATCCCGGTAATGCAATTAGGTTGTTGACTGCCATTGTTTACGGATGGCAGGACACAGCCTCACGTTAGTGCCTTTAAACGTTGCTACTATACGCGCGCGATTGAGGCTTGGGAATGGGGGGAAGTTAAGGGAGAGTAAAAATATATGGGCTTATGCAAGCCCATAGATCATTCAGGATGTTTCTTATTCAAAAGAAGAAGAATATCAGACCGACAATAAGCACGATATCGGCGAGTAGCGGAGAGAAAATCCCCTGCCAGTGCACGGCGCGAGGACGAAAGCCCACGCCATGAATGATGCCCGCACAGACCGCCCACATCAGCAGCAGACCGTGCCAGATTTCCAGCCCGCTGGTTTTAGCCGCGAAGCGGGAGGGATCCCAAAACATACATCCTGCTAACACTAGCGCCATCACCAAAGAAAGCGCCCGTAACGGGCGCTTGTCCATCGCGTTATATTGCATCGCGATCAGGGTGGTCATCAGTGTTCTTCTTGACCGTCTTTGCTTGCCTCGACGTGCTCAAGGGCCAGCGCAGTGATGATCCCAAATGCACAGGCAAGAAGCGTTCCCAGAATCCAGGCGAAATACCACATAGTTTGCTCCTTACTTAGTACAGAGAGTGGGTATTGTTTTCAATATGCTCTTTGGTGATGCGACCGAACATTTTCCAGTAACACCAGCTGGTGTAGATGAGAATGATCGGAACAAACACCACAGCAACCCAGGTCATCAGATTCAACGTCAACTGACTGGACGTCGCATCCCACATGGTCAGGCTCGCGTTCATCATGGTGCTTGAAGGCATCACGAACGGGAACATGGCGATACCGGCAGTCAGGATGATGCAGGCCAGCGTCAGAGAAGAGAACAGGAATGCCCATGCCCCTTTCTCCATGCGGGACGTCAGAATCGTCAGCAACGGCAGCGCCACACCCAGTGCCGGAACCAGCCACAGGATCGGTGCATTGTTGAAGTTGACCATCCAGGCACCCGCTTCACGTGCCACTTCTTTGGTCAGCGGGTTAGACGCTGCATGATGATCAATCGCAGAGGTCACCACGTAGCCATCAATACCGTACATCACCCAGACACCCGCCAGTGCGAAGCAGACCAGAGTGACCAGCGCCGCAATCTGCGATGTCGCACGTGCACGCAGGTGCAGTTCACCTACGGTACGCATTTGCAGATAGGTTGCGCCCTGAGTAATGATCATCCCTACGCTCACCACGCCCGCCAGCAGACCAAACGGATTCAGCAACTGGAAGAAATTACCGGTGTAGAACAGACGCAGATACTCGTCGATATGGAACGGTACGCCCTGCAACAGGTTGCCGAATGCCACGCCGATCACCAGCGGCGGCACGAAGCTCCCCACGAAGATGCCCCAGTCCCACATGTTGCGCCAGCGGGTGTCTTCAATCTTGGAGCGGTAATCAAAACCGACCGGACGGAAGAACAAGGATGCCAGCACGAGGATCATCGCCACATAGAAACCGGAAAACGCCGCGGCGTAGACCATCGGCCAGGCTGCAAACAACGCGCCACCCGCGGTGATCAGCCACACCTGGTTACCGTCCCAGTGCGGGGCGATGGAGTTAATCATAATTCGACGCTCGGTGTCGTTACGACCGAGGAAACGGGTGAGCATGCCCACCCCCATGTCGAAGCCATCGGTGACCGCAAAACCAATCAGCAGAATGCCAACCAGCAGCCACCAGATAAAACGTAGTACTTCATAATCGATCATTTGACGACTCCTGTCTTAGCGTGCCGGCTGAGAAGCCACGGTGGACTGCTCATAGTGGTAGCGACCCGTTTTCAGGCTGCTTGGGCCAAGGCGTGCGAACTTGAACATCAGGAACAGTTCAGCCACCAGGAACAGGGTATACAGGCCACAAATCAGGATCATGGAGAACAGCAGGTCACCGACGGTCAGCGACGAGTTCGCCACTGCGGTTGGCAACACCTCACCGATCGCCCACGGCTGACGGCCATATTCGGCAACAAACCAGCCGGCTTCTACTGCAATCCACGGCAGTGGAATACCGTACAGCGCGGCGCGCAGCAGCCATTTCTTCTCACCGATGCGGTTACGAATCACGCTCCAGAAGGAGAGCGCAATGATCGCCAGCAGCAGGAAGCCACAGGCCACCATGATACGGAAGGCAAAATACAGCGGCGCAACGCGAGGAATAGAATCTTTCGTCGCCTGCTGAATCTGCGCTTCAGTCGCATCAGAGACGTTCGGGGTATAGCGTTTCAGCAGCAGGCCGTAACCCAGGTCTTTTTTCATCACGTTGAACTGATCGCGAACCGCCTGGTCGGTCGAACCGGCACGCAGTTGCTCCAGCAGTTCATACGCTTTCATCCCGTTACGGATACGCTCTTCATGCTGCACCATCAGGTCTTTCAGACCGATAACTGGCGTGTCGACAGAACGTGTCGCAATGATGCCCAGCGCATACGGGATCTGAATCGCCAGTTTGTTTTCCTGCGAATCCTGATCCGGAATACCAAACAGGGTAAAGGCAGCTGGAGCGGGCTGAGTCTCCCACTCTGCTTCAATGGCCGCGAGTTTGGTTTTCTGCACGTCACCCATTTCGTAACCGGATTCATCACCCAGAACGATAACAGACAGCACAGCAGCCATACCGAAACTGGCAGCGATAGCAAAAGAGCGTTTTGCGAAAGCGATGTCGCGACCTTTCAGCAGGTAATAAGCACTGATACCGAGGATGAACATCGCACCGGTCACGTAGCCAGACGCCACGGTGTGCACAAATTTCACCTGGGCTACCGGGTTAAGGACCAGTTCAGAGAAGCTCACCATCTCCATACGCATGGTTTCGAAGTTGAAATCCGATGCGATAGGGTTCTGCATCCAGCCGTTTGCGACCAGGATCCACAGAGCGGACAGGTTAGAACCTAATGCGACCAGCCAGGTTACCGCCATGTGCTGAACTTTACCCAGACGATCCCAGCCGAAGAAGAACAGACCTACAAAGGTGGATTCGAGGAAGAAGGCCATCAGACCTTCGATCGCCAGCGGCGCACCGAAGATATCCCCAACGTAGTGGGAATAGTAAGACCAGTTTGTCCCGAACTGGAACTCCATGGTCAACCCGGTTGCGACACCCAGGGCGAAGTTGATACCAAACAACTTGCCCCAGAACTTAGTCATATCTTTATAAATCTGTTTGCCGGAAAGGACGTAAACCGTTTCCATAATGGCCAGCAGGAACGCCATACCGAGCGTCAGTGGCACAAAGAGGAAGTGGTACATCGCGGTCAAGGCAAACTGTAAGCGCGACAGTTCGACTATATCTAACATCATGACTCCTTGCTCATCGCATGAAGACTCCGAGAGTGAACCCCGTTAGAAAGGGTCACACGCATGCCCCAATACAAATTTATTTGTGCACTCTCGCCGTTGCCGTTTTCCTGGAGAAGGAAACAGAAAGGGCGAAAGGTTACAAACATGTTAATAAAAAACTCAAATTGATCCCGCAATTATATTACGCCGCAAAATCCTTACAATAAACAGGTTTTTATTGAGGAATATTTGCATTTTTCGACAGTGATCAATTTATGGCGAATTCATCACTTTTCCACCAATTTGATCGGCGACAATTTAACTCGTTTCACGTCGGTTTTCCAATGTTTAAACCTTGATTTAAATCAAAAACAGGACTTTTTGTTAACTATGTTTAAATGGAGTAATTATGGTGAAAAACATGTTGCAAACATGTGCATCTACGGGAGGGATGGTTACTAAGTGAAAATGTATATATAAAAAAACAGTGTTTTAATTAACGCCAACACAGGAATTTATCTTCCCTTTCCCGATGAGTTCAGCGTAGACAATTTATTGTTATTTGCCAGGATATAAATTTCACGCGTTAGTATTCACAATTACTTCACTTTTATAGCGGTATAAATTAACACCGCACAGTTATTATTCTGTTAAGAAAAAAGCCACGCGATGCGTGGCTTGTGTCTGTTTGCTGGCTATTCACACAATTTTGTAGCTGAACGTTCGTGTTTGTCCCGGCAAAACCGGGCCGAAGTCGCTACGCTTTTCATCAACGCTCTTAAGCGGCTGCTCATCCAGGCGCGTTTCTGTACACGATTGAACCGCGCTGCCGAAGGCAACCGTTGCGTCGCATGGCTCCGAATCGGAGGGATTAAACAGGCGCAGGATCAGTTCATCCCCCCCTTCAGCTTTCTTCAGGGTGCTCAACTGACACCCAACCGGTGGCATAGTGAACAAACTGTAGCGGTCAGGCGTCATGAAACCGGCCATGTTCAGTTTCATCGCATCCCACGGAATCTTGTTATAACACTGTACGGGTGTAAGCCAGGCCCTGGCCTGCTGAGCAATACCGGCGTTCACAGGCGTACCGGTATAACTGAAAAGGCTCAACCGACAGTGCAACCGTCCGCGCAGTTGTGCATCCGGTACCGCCATTTTAATGCCTGAAGGACGACCTGGACGCAAAAGCAGATCCTCTTTCCCCAGTAGTCCTACACCGCGTAGTAGCGTGATGGCGAAAGTTTTTTCCCGGTCACCCAGCACTTCAAATTCCCGCAATCCTTCAGTGAAAACTGCCAGACCATTTTTGCCCTCCTGAAGCGTCGCATAGTTAAGCATATTCCAGACGGGAATCGGTGCCTCTTTCCAGCCCTCTTCCCGCCAGTTTGCCAGTGCGGGATCCCGCACGGGGCGACTCACCGTACCAAACTGCGTATCTGCCAGCACAGTGTCGGTCACAAACGGAGTGGGGATCAGTACCCGCAGACGATGATCGTCTGCCTGGTTGTCCAGAAGGACTTCAATATCAATTCGCCTGCTGTTGTGACTCAGGATGACCGTTATTTCAACCCCAACCCTACCGCTACGCTGGCGAGCGCGACGTTCCGTAAGATTGAGCGGCACGTCCATTTGATAACGAATCCGCGCCCGGCTTTGCCAGGCTTCATGGGTCATAACACACTCTGCTTTTACCGATGCGGAAGTCAACCGCCACTCTTCTCTGGCGGGCGAGTAGTCATACTCATCCCCATCATCAGATCCCTCTTCCAGCACCAGAACGCGGTCATAGCAGATGTCGCTTTCTTTGTCATACAGACGCAGCGTTCCGTCGTCGTTAACGGCTATCTGCCAGAACGCATTTTCCAGCACTTCTGCCCCTGGCGTTTCTGGCGCAACGTGATTTCCCGCCTCCCCTTGCGTTACGTACAGTGTGCGATAACCCATCGACGGTACAATCTGCTGGATCTGGATATCAAACTCCATAAACGGTTCGTAGTTACCGTAATGCACGATCTGCCTGTCTATCAGACCAGGATCGATTTCGCGAACCCCGCGAACAAAAAAGGGAACGGGATTTCCCCGATCGTCACGCAGGCAAAACTGATGACCTCTCAGGCGGATCGTTGTGTTAATCACCTCTTCACGCGGCCACGGCATCAGGTTAAACAGCGCCAGTTTATCGCTGTCGCTGAGCGGCATGTTGTCCGTGATTTTGCGCAGATAAAAGCGGATCAGGTTATCCGCCATATCCTCCGCCAGTTCGAAGCGCGCGATGATTTCCCGGTGAACCTTATCGCTGCAGCAACATCCAATGCTGTCGTGAGCATGATTTTTTAAAATCTCTTTCCACATTTTTTCCAGCAAACCGTGGTGATACTCAAAGCCAAGCGTCCAGGCCAGCGTCGCCAGAGGTTCAAGGATATTGACTACCTTATTTTCAATACGCGCATGAATGAGTTTGATGTCCATCCGCGTCGAGCCAATCGTGCGGTGTACTCGCATATACTTACCGTCAATAAACTCGCCTTTCAGCGTAGCCAGTTGTTCACGTCGATTCTCGATATGTTCAAACACCGCTTCAAAACGGCTCATCACAAACTTTCGCTGCGGGTAGATCTCGCGCAGTTTGTCCATCACCGCAAAAATGTTCTGTTGCAGCGGCATCTGATCGTGACCATTCGGCAGCAAAATCTCTTTTGTCACAGACGCTTTTTCCAGCACCTCAAAATAGCTGTCAAGCCGTTTGCGCAGCCCGTTCTCATCCTCGGGTAAGTACTTACCAATCGCGTAACCCAGTGGCAGTACCTGTGCGACGACTTCACTGCCATCGCTGCTTTGCCATAAAAACTCGGTCTTATCGGTACCGTGTCGCTCTGAACAACCGCGCCAGAACATCGTGCGGGTGATGCCAAATCCGTTGTAGATATGCGGAAGCTGTCCCGACATGCCAAAGGAATCGGGTAGATAGCCAATTTTCATCGGCTCGCCAAAAGCCA
>NZ_JBFWLF010000123.1:0-12710 GCF_050252275.1 Citrobacter sp.
GGCTGACCTGCGACCCGGTTGCCGGTCAGGTGCAGGTACCGTGCATTGAACGTAATGCAATTGCCTCTGTAAAAGCGATCAATGCCGCACGGATGGCGATGCGTCGTACCAGCGCACCGCGCGTCTCACTGGATAAAGTCATCGAAACGATGTACGAAACCGGTAAGGATATGAACGCCAAATACCGCGAAACCTCACGCGGCGGCCTGGCGATTAAAGTTCAGTGTGACTAAACACCTCAGCAAGCAACACTAATACTTTTTCCTCGCCCATCTGCAACGGATGGGCGAAATTTTGCCCCCTTTCTCGTCTGCTCGCCATTTCCCCACTACACTTGCTCTGTTACGGTTGGCTTTTGTGGCTGACGGTTATCAGGCGGCCCGCATGCAGACAGCACAACGGATCATAAAAAAATATCGTCGTAAACGTTTTATCCTGTGCATACTTTGCGCGCTCATTACGCTCATCCTGACCCTGGGCGTCCGATTTATTTCACAGCGCAATTTAAATCACCATCACACCGTTACCTTTGCCTCCAGGGCGGTCGCCACGCTCGATGAAGTACTGCGTCCGTTGCAGAATGGCCGTGATATCCTGTTACCACTGATTGGCCTTCCCTGCTCCGCTACGCATCTCCCGCTGCGCAAACAGGCTGCCAGACTGCAAACGGTACGCGCAATTGCCCTGGTCCAGCGCGGCATACTGTACTGTTCCAGCGTCTTTGGCTATCGCAATATCCCGGTTCATCAGCTTCAGCCCGACCTTCCCACCGCAAACGCGCAACTGCTGTTGTCCACCGATCCGCTGCTGATTAAAGGCAGCCCGATTCTCGTCCAGTGGTACCCGGCCTCTCCCGACGGAAAGGACGGAATACTGGAGATTATCAATATCGACCTGCTTACCAGGCTGCTGCTGGAACCGCGTAAGCCGCAGATTACCGCTGCCAGCCTGACAGTCGGCAACCGACATTTAATTTACGGGAGCGGCGTAGTACAGCGCCTGCCTGCGCTCAACGATGAGCAACGCTATCAACTCACCTCACAGCACTATCCCTTTACTATTAGCGTGACCGGGCCAGCGGCAGAGGCGCTGGCGCTCAAAGCCCTGCCCGCGCAGTTGCCGCTGGCATTATTGCTCAGTCTGCTGGTGGGCTATCTGGCGTGGCTGGCCACCGCCAGTCGAATGAGTTTTTCCTGGGAGATTAATCTCGCGCTGGCACAGCGCGAATTTGAGCTTTTTTGCCAGCCGCTACTGAACGGGCGGACCGGACAGTGCATGGGGGTGGAGATCCTGCTGCGCTGGAATAATCCACGTCAGGGGTGGATTTCACCGGACGTCTTTATCCCGATTGCCGAAGAGCATCACCAGATCGCACCGCTGACGCGTTATGTGCTAGCGGAAACCATTCGGCAACGTCATTTTTTCCCCATGAGCAGCCAGTTTCATATTGGTATTAATGTCGCTGCCAGCCATTTTCAGCAGGGTGAATTGCTAAAAGATCTCGATCAGTACTGGTTCAGTCAGCAGCCCATTCAGCAACTGGTGATAGAACTGACCGAGCGGGATGCGCTGCAGGATGTTGATTACCGAATCGTTCACGAGTTGCAACGGCAAAACATCAAGCTGGCGATCGATGATTTTGGAACCGGCAACAGTTCGTTGTCATGGCTGGAAAAGTTGCGCCCTGACATTCTGAAAATTGATAAGTCCTTTACCCATGCGATTGGTACTGATGCGGTCAATTCAACGGTGACCGACATCATCATCGCCCTTGGGCAACGACTGAATATCGAACTGGTCGCGGAGGGGGTTGAAACGCAGGAGCAGGCGCAGCATCTGCGTCGCCACGGTGTGGATTTACTGCAGGGATTTTTATTTGCGAAACCGATGCCGCTGCGCGATTTTCCGCAGTGGCTGGCGGGCAGTCACCCGCCACCGCCCAGGCATAACGGACGCATCGCGCCCGTTATGCCCCTGCGTTAGAGAAGATTACTCCTCTTCTTCTTGCGCAGGTTGTTCTTTAACAATTCGCACCAGATCCACGCGGTAGTCATTAGCGTCGACAATGGTAATGCTCAGCGGAGGAACCTCAATCACATCGCCCGTACGGGGAATGTGACCCTTAGCCGCAATCACCAGTCCCGCGACCGTGGCGATGTCTTCGTCTTCATCAACCAGGTTATCCACCGCCAGCGCCTGTTGCAGGGCATGCAGATCGGTACCGCCTTTGACTAACCAGCCTTCGCCGTCAACGGTTATTTCCGGCGTTTCATCAGCATCCGGGAACTCACCGGCAATGGCTTCAAGGACATCCAGCGGCGTAACCAGCCCCTGCACCACGCCAAACTCGTTAGTGACGATAACAAAGCTACCGCGTGCACGACGAAGGACACCCAACAGGTTGATAGGGTCCAGCGTTTCCGGCACCACGATAGCCGGTGTAGCCGACGCAATAGCCGCGACGTCAACGCCCTCTTCCAGCGCCACCAGCAGCTCTTTCGCCCGCACGATACCGATGATCTCATCCAATTCGCCACGACACACCGGGAACAGGCTGTGCGGCGAGGAGAGCAACTGCTCGCGTATCTCATCAACGCTCAGATTAGCATCCACCCAGCTGATTTCACCGCGCGGAGTCATGATGCCGCGCAGCGAGCGCTGTGCCAGCGTCAGCACGCCGTTAATCATATAGCGTTCTTCTTCCGCAAATGCTCCTTCCGGGATCGGAACGGCGGCCTGGCTGTCGGATTCATGCGCTACCGCCGCCTGACGTTTACCCCCCATCAGACGCAGGATCGCGTCAGCCGTGCGCGCACGCAGCGGCAGTGTTGACTGATGGCGAATAAAGTTGCGACGCGCAATCTGGTTAAACACTTCGATAATGATCGAGAAGCCAATTGCGGCGTACAGGTAGCCTTTCGGAATATGGAAACCAAAACCTTCGGCGACCAGGCTCAGACCAATCATCAGCAGGAAGCTCAGACAGAGCACCACCACCGTCGGATGTTGGTTGACGAAACGCGTCAGCGGCTTGGATGCCAACAGCATCACCGCCATCGCGATCACAACCGCCGCCATCATCACAGGCAGATGGTTCACCATACCGACGGCAGTAATCACCGCATCCAGCGAGAATACCGCATCCAGGATAACGATCTGCGTCACGACCACCCAGAAACTGGCATAACCTTTACCATGCCCGGAATCGTGTTCGCGGTTTTCCAGCCGTTCATGAAGTTCCGTCGTGGCTTTAAACAACAGAAAGATACCCCCCAGCAGCATGATCAGATCGCGACCGGAGAAAGTGAAATCCATGACGGTGAACAGCGGTTGGGTCAGAGTGACCATCCACGAAATAATGGACAGCAAGGCCAGACGCATCACGAGCGCCAGGGATAAACCAATCAGACGCGCTTTGTCACGCTGCTTCGGCGGCAGCTTATCCGCAAGAATCGCAATAAAAACCAGGTTATCGATACCCAGGACAATTTCCAGGACGACAAGCGTGAGCAAACCCGCCCAAATCGAGGGGTCCATTAAGAATTCCATGACAAGCTCCTGCTTAAGGAATGGTTAACAGGCGATAAAACACAGTGCAGATAAAACGTGTGGCAAGACATGCCAGACTGGCAGGCGCGATGCGGCCTGAAGGTGAAATGACGTCGGTGACGATCCATACAGCGGGCTAGTGCCCTATACTCCTGGTGAGTTAAACAGAACGTAAACATAACAGAGGCAACCTGTTTTTGGCAAAGATTTACCTTCCTTTGCAAAGTGTTGTAACAGGGATATTTTACTCTACGAAATTTCTCATTGCCGAAAACTAAATTACGGATCTTCATCACATAAAATATTTTTTTCGATATCTAAAATAATTCACGGACATCATATGTTTTTCATTGTAACCCTTATCTGAATCGATTCTGTTGCGGACGGCGATTCAAATACATCTCTCACGTTGATGTGTTAACGATAATAAAGGAGGTAGCAAGTGACCATTGCTATTGTTATAGGCACACATGGTTGGGCTGCAGAGCAGTTACTCAAGACAGCAGAAATGCTGTTAGGCGAGCAGGAAAACGTCGGCTGGATCGATTTCGTGCCCGGCGAAAATGCCGAAACGCTGATTGAAAAGTACAACGCTCAGTTGGCAAAACTCGATACCAGTAACGGCGTGCTGTTTCTCGTCGATACATGGGGAGGCAGTCCGTTCAACGCTGCCAGCCGCATTGTCGTCGACAAAGAACAGTATGAAGTGATTGCCGGGGTGAACATCCCTATGCTGGTCGAAACGCTGATGGCGCGTGACGACAAACCAAGCTTCGATGAACTGGTCGCGCTGGCAGTTGAAACCGGTCGCGAAGGCGTGAAAGCGCTGAAAGCGAAACCGGTGGAAAAAGCCGCCCCTGCCCCCGTCGCAGCGGCCCCCAAAGCCGCGGCTCCGGCAAAACCGATGGGACCGAACGATTACATGCAAATCGGTCTTGCCCGTATTGATGACCGTTTGATCCATGGTCAGGTGGCTACCCGCTGGACCAAAGAAACCAACGTGACCCGCATTATCGTAGTCAGCGATGAAGTGGCGGCAGACACCGTGCGTAAAACGCTGTTGACACAGGTGGCGCCTCCTGGCGTGACCGCTCACGTGGTGGATGTTGCCAAGATGATTCGCGTTTACAACAACCCGAAATACGCGGGCGAACGTGTAATGCTGCTGTTCACCAATCCGACCGATGTTGAACGCATTGTCGAAGGCGGCGTAAAAATCACCTCCGTAAACATTGGCGGCATGGCTTTCCGTCAGGGTAAAACGCAGGTCAACAACGCCATCTCTGTCGATGAGAAAGACATCGAAGCCTTTAACAAACTTAATGCCCGCGGTATTGAGCTTGAGGCGCGTAAAGTGTCAACCGATCAGAAACTGAAAATGATGGATTTGATTGCCAAAGTGGGCAAGTAACCCCTGGCATTGAATGAGCTTTCACACTTAAGGCTGTTATAGCAATAGGAGAAGTACAATGGAGATTACCACTCTTCAGATTGTGCTGGTGTTCATCGTCGCATGTATCGCGGGTATGGAGTCGGTACTCGATGAATTTCAGTTCCACCGCCCACTGGTGGCCTGTACGCTGATTGGTGCCGTTCTCGGGGATATGAAAACCGGTATTATCATCGGTGGTACCCTGGAAATGATCGCCCTTGGCTGGATGAACATCGGTGCTGCCGTTGCACCTGATGCCGCACTGGCGTCCATTATCTCTACCGTTCTGGTTATTGCAGGTCACCAAAGCATCGGTGCCGGTATCGCGCTGGCGATTCCGCTGGCTGCAGCAGGCCAGGTTCTGACGATCATCGTTCGTACTATCACCGTGGCATTCCAGCACGCGGCGGATAAAGCGGCGGAAAACGGTAACCTGACAGCGCTCTCCTGGCTGCATGTCTCTTCCCTGTTCCTGCAGGCGATGCGTATCGCTATCCCGGCGGTTATCGTTGCGATTTCCGTAGGCACCAGCGAAGTTCAGGGCATGCTGAATGCGATTCCGGAAGTGGTGACTGGCGGTCTGAACATCGCCGGTGGCATGATCGTTGTGGTCGGTTACGCGATGGTTATCAACATGATGCGTGCAGGCTACCTGATGCCGTTCTTCTACCTCGGCTTCGTGACTGCGGCATTTACTAACTTCAACCTGGTTGCTCTGGGTGTGATTGGTGCGGTCATGGCCATCCTCTACATCCAACTGAGCCCGAAATATAACCGCGTGGCGGGTGCACCAGCACAGGCTGCGGGTGACAACTCCCTCGATAACGAACTGGACTAGCAGGTGAGCGAAATGGTTGATATGACTAAAACTACCACTGAGAAAAAACTCACACAGAGTGACATTCGTGGCGTGTTCATTCGTTCTAACCTGTTTCAGGGTTCATGGAACTTCGAACGTATGCAGGCGCTGGGTTTCTGCTTCTCCATGGTACCGGCTATCCGTCGCCTGTATCCAGAGAACAACGATGCGCGTAAGCAAGCCATCAAGCGTCACCTGGAATTCTTTAACACCCATCCGTATGTAGCCGCGCCGGTGCTCGGCGTAACGCTGGCGATGGAAGAACAGCGTGCTAACGGCGCAGAAATTGACGATGGTGCCATTAACGGTATCAAAGTCGGTCTGATGGGCCCGTTGGCAGGCGTGGGCGACCCGATTTTCTGGGGTACTGTGCGTCCGGTATTCGCCGCGTTAGGTGCGGGTATCGCGATGAGCGGCAGCCTGCTCGGTCCATTGCTGTTCTTCATTCTGTTCAACGCAGTCCGTCTGCTGACCCGTTACTACGGTGTCGCCTACGGTTATCGCAAAGGTGTCGATATCGTTAAAGATATGGGCGGCGGCTTCCTGCAGAAACTGACTGAGGGGGCGTCAATCCTCGGCCTGTTTGTCATGGGTGCGTTGGTGAACAAGTGGACGCATGTGAACATCCCACTGGTGGTTTCAACTATCACCGGTCAGGATGGGCAGACACGTGTTACCACCGTACAGACCATTCTCGACCAGTTGATGCCGGGTCTGGTTCCGCTGCTGCTGACCTTCGCCTGTATGTGGCTGCTGCGTAAGAAAGTCAACCCGCTGTGGATTATCGTTGGCTTCTTTGTCATCGGTATCGCGGGTTATGCGCTCGGCCTGTTGGGTCTGTAAGACTGTAGTACACTACCGGGGCCTATAAGGCCCCTTTTTTTATCTGGAGGAACAAGGATCAATGACTATCACGGACCTGGTGCTGGTTTTCTTTATTGCCGCGTTACTGGCTTATGCCATTTACGATCAGTTCATCATGCCACGCCGCAATGGCCCGACTTTGCTTGCTATTCCCCTGCTGCGCCGAAGCCGCGTCGACAGCATCATCTTCATTGGCCTCATCGCAATTCTTATCTACAACAATGTCACCAGCCATGGGGCAATCATCACCACCTGGTTATTATGTGCTTTGGCCTTAATGGGGTTTTATATTTTCTGGATCCGGGTCCCTAAGATCCTCTTCAAACAGGATGGATTTTTCTTCGCCAACGTCTGGATAGAATATAACCGCATTAAAGCGATGAATTTATCGGAAGATGGTGTTCTGGTGATGCAATTAGAGCAACGGCGTCTGCTTATTCGTGTACGGAATATCGACGATCTGGAAAAGATATATAAACTTCTCGTTTCCTCTCAGTAAGTTAGAGATATAGCCTGGGCTTTATTTTTCGCAATTTACTTGCAGTTAAAAACATAGCTAAGGCTATAATACGACAGCGCAAATGTTATTTATTTTAACGTTCTATCTACCAATAAACCCAAATGAAAATCGTTTTCAATTAAAGATCAAATAATATTTCTCCGTTGTTGTTTTATATTCTCAAAATATGTTAAGGTTGCGCCGTCATTTGGGGAGTAGCCGATTTCCAGACTCCGGAAATGTACGTGTCAACATACTCGTTGCAAAACGTGGCACGTACGGACTGAAATCTCTTTCAGTCAGGCGAGACCATAGGCACATCAACTGCTATGCATACTGTATGAACCCCGGGTTCAGGTGTGCATGTTTACTGGGGGCAGTGGTGTGTTTTATGGAAACCCCGGTCAGGACGCTGTCATGAATATCACCGCCACTATTATTCTCGCTTTTGGCATGTCGATGGATGCTTTTGCCGCATCAATTGGCAAAGGCGCTACCCTGCATAAACCCAAATTCTCTGAAGCCCTGCGTACCGGTTTAATCTTCGGCGCAGTTGAAACATTAACGCCGCTAATCGGCTGGGCGCTCGGTATGTTAGCCAGCAAATTCGTGCTGGAATGGAATCACTGGATTGCTTTCATCCTGCTGGTCTTTCTGGGCGGACGAATGATTATTGAGGGATTTCGCGGCGCGGATAATGAAGATGATGAACCGCTGCGCCGTCACGGTTTCTGGTTACTGGTCACCACCGCTATCGCCACTAGCCTCGACGCTATGGCGGTCGGCGTGGGTCTGGCGTTCTTACAGGTCAATATTATCGCGACGGCACTGGCTATTGGCTGTGCCACGCTTATCATGTCCACACTGGGAATGATGGTTGGTCGCTTCATTGGCCCGCTGCTTGGCAAACGGGCTGAAATTCTGGGCGGGGTGGTACTGATCGGTATCGGCGTCCAGATCCTCTGGACGCACTTTCACGGTTAATCCGCACGCTGCCAGAGGTGAAGACGAAAATCTGTCTGGCAGTTAAACACTTCTGTACTCGCCAGACGTTCCCAGACCTCCGGCTTTGCCCGCCAGGCAAAAGGCGTCATCTGCAATAGCGCTACCGCTTCCTTTCCGTTCAGGCGCATCGGATACGCCAGTGCGATATCCTCCAGCAGGGTGAACCCTTCCAGTTGCTCAGCATGCGGCGCATGGAGTCGGACCTCATCGTAAATCAACCCTTTCAGCTCCATTAAATGGCGCGGTCCCGGCGTTGCCGTCATCACCCACCCCTGCGGTTTGACCACGCGCGCCAGCTCTTGCGCTTTACACGGCGCGTAAATCCGCACAATGGCGTCCTGGCTTGCATCTGCAAACGGCAAACGATGGCTCGAGGCGACGCAGAATGTCACCTGCGGATATCGTCTGGCCGCCGCTTTAATGGCCACTTTCGCCACGTCCAGTCCATAGGTGGTCGCCGTCGGCAACGCATCGGCAAAGGCATGAGTGTAATACCCTTCCCCACAGCCGATATCAAGAATCGAGGTTGCCGACGCGCCGAGACGCGCGGAAAGCTGCTCAACAATAGCATCACGCAAGGGTTGATAATGTCCGGCATCCAGAAACGCACGCCGTGCCTGCATCATCTCCGCGCTGTCGCCCGGATCGCGTGAACGCTTATGCTGTACCGGCAACAGGTTAACGTATCCCTCTTTTGCCACATCAAACTGATGCCGCTGCGGACAGATAAAACTGTTATTAACGTGCGCAAGGGGCTGGTGACAAAGTGGACAGGAAAACGACATAACAACTCCGGCAGGTAAATTCAGGGCGCAAGTGTAACGCGATTTACGCCCCGGGAGAATCACTTAGCGCGTGGAGTGTGTCGGCGAATTGCTCTGCATCACCAGCAAATGGCTGGAGTCGGCGGGCATCCCATCCGGTTTGACGTTTTCCAGTCGCAGCACATCGCCCATTATCTGGCTGAAAACCGGTGCCGACACCGCGCCACCGTAATAGGCCCCGTTCTGCGGATCGTTGATCACTACCACCAGCGCAAACTTCGGGTTGCTTGCCGGTGCCACTCCTGCGGTGTAAGCCACATATTTATCAACGTATTTACCGTCAGCGCCGATCTTCTTCGCCGTCCCGGTTTTAACCGCCACGCGATAATCCCGGACCGCCGCCTTCGTCCCGCCGCCCCCCGGCAGGGCGACGCTTTCCATCATGTGCTCCACCTGTCTGACCAGCGCTTCCGACATGACGCGCTTGCCGATAACGGGCGGGTCGATGCGCGTGATAGAGAGTGGTCGGTACAGGCCAAAACTGCCAATCGTGGCATAGACGTGCGCCAGTTGCAGCGGCGTCACCATCAGGCCGTAGCCAAAGGCAAAGGTCGCGCGATCCAGATCGCTCCAGTAACGACGTTGCGGCATCACCCCCTGACTCTCACCGGTGAGTCCCAGCCCCGTGGGTTGACCAAAGCCAAAGCGGCGATAGGTATCGACGACACGCTGGACGGGCATCGCTAATGAAAGATGCGAGACCCCGGTGTCACTCGATTTTTGCAAAATGCCGGTCAGCGTCAGTTCCGGATAAAAGCCCACATCGCGAATCCGATGCCCGTCGAGGTAAAACGGATGCGTGTCGATCACGCTATCAGGCTGGACAATCCCTTGCTCAAGCGCCGTCATGATAACCAGCGGTTTCACCGTCGAGCCCGGCTCGAAAGTATCGCTAATCGCACGATTGCGAAAATCATCAAGCACCGCACCATCACGATTGTTGGGGTTAAAATCGGGGAAGCTGGCCATCGCCAGGATCTCGCCAGTGGCAACGTTCACCAGCACGGCGGCACCGGACTCCGCGTTGTTCCAGCTAACCGCATTGTCCAGCGCATCCTCGGTGACGGTCTGCAGCCGCTCATCAATGCTGAGTTGTAGTTCATGCGCTGGCACAGGATTAACTTCCGTGATGTTTTCAATCACGTGACCGAATTTATCTTTGCGGACCAGGCGGGAGCCCGGCTTTCCGATTAACTGTGCGTTAAAACTTTTCTCAACCCCTTCAATGCCCTGCCCGTCGATATTGGTGAAACCAATCAGATTCGCCGCGACATGTCCTGCCGGATAAAAGCGCCGGGACTCTTCGCGCAAATTGATGCCGGGCAGGTTCAGCTTATCGATCCACTGCGCCTGTTGAGGAGAGACCTGACGCGCAAGATAGATAAACCTTGCCGACGGATCGTGGTTAACGCGCGCCGCCAGGTTCGTGAGTGAAAGATGTAGCGTGTTGGCCAGCGCCTGCCAGCGTTCGTTGTCGCCTACGCCTCCTTTGCTCAATAACGTGTGGGGGTCAGCCCACACCGCATTCACCGGTACGCTGACCGCCAATGGTCGCCCCTGCCGATCGGTGATCATTCCACGCGGCGATGCCGTGGTGACTTCACGCAATGAGCGCATATCTTCTTGTTTGACCAGACGGTCGGGTTCGACAATCTGCAACCAGGCGACGCGCCCCAGCAGCAGTCCCAGGCTCAGCAATATGGCGATACAAAGCAGCGCAAAACGCAGCGGTGTGAAACTTCGCACCGTACCATCATTTTTCTTTTTCACCTGTTCTCCGGCAAACATGGTATTCAGGTGACTGATTTAACGGGAATAACGGCGGAAAAGCGGTGAAAACTATGCTAATAACATCACGGCTTTGCAACAAAGCGCTAACGGAGGAGGCATTCAGACATACTTTGAAGGAAGATGAATGAAAAAGCCCCGCATCAGCGAGGCTTTAAATCTGAGGTTGATGCGCAGATGCGCTTCAAATCAGTGGTGTCGATCAGATAGCTGTTACGTTAACAGCAGCCGGACCTTTCTGGCCGTCCTGAATTTCGAACTCAACGTTCTGGCCTTCAGCCAGAGTTTTGAAGCCATTACCCTGGATAGCGGAGAAGTGTACGAACACGTCTTTGCTGCCATCAGCCGGAGTAATAAAGCCAAAACCTTTAGACTCGTTGAACCACTTAACTTGACCTTTAATCTTTGCCATTTGCAAAATTCCTTAGAGTGTTTTCTTCGCCCGCAGGCATAACATAGATAAAACTGAGACATTACTGCTTGAGGCACTAATATAAGGCTCGGCAGAGAAGCGGTATTCAACGACAACGTGTTTACTCAGGACTTCTTTACTGAAAATGCCACACATAAACAGAACTGTACCTCGTTTAACCCAAAACGTGTTATCACATACAACGTTAATTATGGCAAGCCATTTTTAAACGTGTCTCGATCGGTCGCACAAATCTCGCCAGTCGATACAGAGTATCTGCACAGTTATGCGTCAATCCTCAAGCCGATATATTCCCGCGCGCTCGCTGAGCCCTTACCAGACCCGCAGCGCGGCGGGGTCTTTTCAACCATAGCTCAATAATTTCGCGACTTCCAGATCGTTGCGATGTCAAAACGTAGCGATCTGCGGTTATCACAAATTCTGCTTTGTTATGCATAATTTGTTTCAACGCAAAATGACCCGATATCATAATAACGCCACATTTCGCTCCATCTTGATATCTACTGTTCTTATGCACTCATTTAATGAAAGAATGATGACAATGCACAAAAATAGGGAAAGAAACGTTTCGCTTATTATAAAGCCGATCATTCTCACAAAACGGGGAAGATCACATTATTAACGTATGGAAAAATATAATTACGTGTGTGCTGGCAATAACTCGCACAATGACACAAAAAGGAACGGATATAGCGAAGCGGCATGCGACTGCACTAATAGGGTGCAGGATAACAAACCAGGAAGGAAAGACTGGCGAGACGCCAGCCCCTTCGCTTCCTGTTACACGAGGATTAACGTTCTGCGACCAGACGGATGATATCCTCATCCTCTTGCGGGTCATTAGCCTTAGGCGATGCCTCTGCCACTTTTTCCGGCTCGTTCGCTTCACAGAGACGACGCAATAGTGCATTTTGTCGCTTCTGCTGGTCTAACAACGCTTCAAGCAGCTCAATCTGCTCATTGGTTCGCGAGCTCGCACGGTTGATAAAGAACCACAGCACCAGCCCAACAACCAGAACCCCCACGGATACAATCAACGACGCAAAATTAAGCACGCCGGAATTCAGGACTTCGTTCATTTCACCACCTCAATGTAGACGCGCCATTTTACCACCGCGCCACAGGAAGGAAATCAACGGATGAAAAAATGATCTCACCAGGGGATAAATTTATTGATGGCGCAAATTCCGCTGAAAAATTGTACATCCTGGTCACACATGATGTTGAACACCTGGGCCCACAGCAGCAGACACACAAGCACTACCACCACCAGAATTATCCATCGAAACTTTTTCACTCCACTCTCCGCATCAACATCTTATGCCACCAAATTATCATGCGTATCTTAAACCAGGACTAACTACAGCAGACATTCGCGATTTTTTAAGAATCATTTACTTGTATCAATGAGCGTAAGCGCTAAGCTCAATCTAACTTATAGAAGAAAAGAGGTCATA
>NZ_JBFWLF010000124.1:0-12670 GCF_050252275.1 Citrobacter sp.
CAGGCAACCATGCAGTAACGGCAGCCGGTACAAACGTCTTTGTTGTAATGAACGATGCCGGTTTTCGGATCTTTTTTCAGTGCGGAAACCGGGCAGACGGAAACGCAGTTGGGATCGACGCAGTGCATACACTGTTTCTTGATGTATGCATAGCCGTTCTCTTCCTGATCTTTATTCACACCTGTACCGCTACGCCACACCTGAATGATGTTATTGGTGTACGGCGACAGTTTATCGTTGTTCGACCAGGTCTGCTCCCCTTCCGGGTTACGCGCCGGGAAGTTGATATCCTGACACTTGGTCACACAGGCCTGACAGCCCACGCACAGCGTCGAGTCATACAACATACCCAGAGAACCGGGGATGGGCGGGCGATTTTCTGCAGCCGCGTGGCTGATAGACGGCGCAGCGCCTAACAGCAACGCCCCGCCGGAGGCTGCTTTGATAAAGTTACGTCTGTTCACGGTTATTCTCCCCGTGAGTCAGCGTTATCTTTCTTTTGCTGACGCCCCAGTTCACGTACCGCCATCACGCTGACGCCGGCCACCAGACCGACAACGCCGCCAAGCAATCCAATAGCGCCGGCAGAAATGTTGCCGCCCTCTTTCATGTTCACATCAGGTTTTTCGGAGCGGGGTGTCTGATTTTCCACGTGAGCAAGTTGGTGAATGCCCTTATGGAAACCAACGCCTTCTTCGTTGCAGCCGTAGCATGGGTGACCAATCGCCACCGGCCAGACGCCGCCAACGTCGCAGAATTGCAGTGTGGAGCAGTTGCCCCAGGTCTCAGGCCCTTTACAGCCGAGGTGGTAGAGGCACCAGCCTTCGCGGTGACCTTCATCGCCGAACTCTTTCGCAAAGCGACCCGCATCGAAGTGCGGACGACGTTCGCAGTGCTCGTGAATCAGGCGGCCATAGGCGAAGGTCGGACGGTTTTTCGCATCCAGCTTCGGCGGCTTGCCCCAGGTGATGATATGGGCGACGGTCGCCAGGAAGTTATGCGGGTTCGGCGGACAGCCCGGAATGTTGATGATGGTTTTACCCGGCAGAACTTCCTGCAGGCCAACCGCACCGGTCGGGTTCACGCCAGCAGCGGCGACGCCGCCCCATGCAGCGCAGGAACCGATAGCGATAATTGCCGCCGCGCCTTCTGCCGCTTTGCGGATATGATCCACAATGGGCTCACCGGCAACCATGCAGTAAATACCGTTATCTTTTAGCGGGATGGAACCATCAACGACCAACACATACTGCCCTTTGTACTTCTCGAGCGCATTGTGTTTGTTCTCTTCAACCTGGTGGCCGAAGGCGGCGGAAAGCACCTCATGGTATTCCAGAGAGATGGTCTCCAGGACAAGGTTTTCTACCGTAGGGTGGGTCGCGCGAAGCAGGGATTCGGTACAGCCCGTGCATTCCTGAGCACCAATCCAGACAACCGGCGGGCGCTGCGGACGGGATACCGACTCAGCCATTTCGGCGGCGGCTTTGCTGCTGAGCCCCATTGTGGCGGCGAGTGCTGCACAAAGCTTCATGAAATCACGGCGGTTGACGCCATGGGAATTGATGAGAGTGTTATCTCCAGTCATTTTATAGTTATTCCGTTACGAAGACCTGGCTCTTATTTTGCATCAATCGCAAAACCGTAACTGCGATCGGTGCGCCATTTACCACACTTTTGTTATGGTTATGTAGTCTATGATACTGCGAGGGGATACTAAAACGAAGGGAATAGCCGGTAGTGTAATTAATTAAAGCAAGATAATACCCCCTTTGGATCAACCTTCGAGTCGATAGCCGGCCATAAAAAAACGAATCGTGATGCTGGACTGATTTTCCCGAAAGAAATCCATCACCATTTCTTTATCTAACCCATAGCGACGCGTCAGGATCCCCGCTTCCCAGGCGCTGAGTTGCCTGTCGCCGGTTTTTTCAAACATGCGATGCGAGAATCCTAGTACGAAGCCACGTTTATAATCCGAACAAAATTTCGCTACGTTTCGGGCGCTGTCAGCCTGCGTGGCGTTTAATCCGGCCATCAGACCCTTGCCAAAATGATTATTCATGACCTCTCCTCAATCGCTATACAATAAATTATATAGCGATATTTTAAGCAAAGGCCAGAGGGTTCAGCGACTTTTTACTGGGCCTTAGAATGCCACCCATTCATCGCCTGCCGCTGTGGGAGTCGGGCGTCGCTGCCCGGCGGGAGCGGCACCTTTTCCGGGGAGACTGGGGGCGTCATTTTGCGATAACCGGAACTGTTGCACAGAACGTTGTAAATCTTCCGTTTGTCTCTCCAGCGCCGCAGCCGCGGCGGAAACCTGCTCCACCAGCGCGGCGTTTTGCTGCGTAACGCCATCCATCTGAGTAATCGCAACGCCCACCTGCGAAATCCCTTTGCTCTGCTCTTCAGACGCCGAGGCAATTTGTTTCATGATGGTGTTCACTTCCGTCACGCCACGCAGGAGCGCCTCCATCGTTGAGCCGGTATCCTTCACCAGCGTCGCGCCGTGGTCGACGCGGCGCACGGATTCGGCAATCAGTGTTTCAATCTCTTTTGCCGCGTTTGCACTGCGGCTTGCCAGATTACGCACTTCACCTGCGACGACGGCAAATCCACGCCCTTGCTCACCCGCACGCGCCGCTTCGACCGCAGCGTTCAATGCAAGAATGTTGGTCTGGAAGGCAATGCTATTGATGACGGTCGTAATTTCCGCAATCTGCTTCGAGCTGGCGGAAATTCCGTCCATGGTCTCGACCACTTCGGACACCAGCGAACCGCCTTTCCCTGCCGTGCGTGATGCCGCATCAGCCAGAAGACTTGCCTGACGGGCGTTATCCGCATTCAGTTTCACCGTTGCAGTGAGCTGTTCCATGCTGGCAGCCGTCTCTTCCAGCGCCGCAGCCTGCTCTTCCGTTCGCGATGAAAGATCGTTGTTGCCGCTGGAGATTTCAGTGGCGCCGCGCCAGATATTATCGCTGCCAGAACGGATAGTATTCACGGCGTCGCGCAGGCTGTCCTGCATCGCCCGTAATAAAGGCACTAATTGGCCGACGCAGTTGCGGCCAATATCGTCAATCGGCTGACTGAGATCGCCCTGAGCAATCTGGCGAAACTGTTGGCGGATCCGCGCCAGCGGTTTCACCAGCATGGTCACCAGATAGCGATCGGTGAAGAAGAGAATTGCAATGCCCAGGATCACCGCGCCAATGATTAGGGTACGGATGATCGACGTTTTGCCATCTACCATGACGCGGGTTTGATCGAGCATCACACCTGCGGCCTTATTAAAGCGTTCTGCACTGGCACCAAACGCCCGGCTCAACGCAGGCGTCACATTATTCGCCTGCTCACTCCATGCACTCTGCGTGCCCTGCTGCGCCAGTTGCATTTGCGGCGTGACGCCTTTATCGAGCAGATCCTGCCAGCTCGCCAGCACCGCAGCGGCAACCTCAGGATCCATCGGCCCTGGCGAGAGCGTTTTCATTTCCTGCAACTTTTTGCTCATGTTATCCAGCGCCTGCTGCACGGGAGCGAAATCCGGCGTGCCGCCACTGGCTTTCAACTCCATCGCACGACTGAGGCGGGTAACAAAGCGGAAATATTGATCGTTGCCCTGGCTGAGCACCGTCATCTGGCGAACAAGATGGCGATCGACTTCGTTGCCTTCTGACACTTTTGACAGCGCGAGAACGCTGTATAAACCCACTCCTGACCAGAGAAGACAAAAGACGCCCAGTATTGTCAGCATGACAAGACGAATGGAGAAATTTTGCAAAAGTCGCATAGATATATCCTTGCCATATTAAAGGGATTCGCCATCTGGCGAGACTCACCTTCGTTATCGGCAAAGAGTGAAGAATATATACTTACTTTTAGTTTTTTTACTCTCGCAAACAATATCCCTGGTCGCTGTATACATATAAAAGATAATGAAAAATGCCAGTAGTATTAATCAATCGTTTATTTTCCTTTTTTTTATCATAAATATTTATCAAACCATCCCAACGTTCGTTTCCACGCTAATTCGGCGGCAGCCTCGTCATATCGCGGTGTGGAATCATTATGAAATCCGTGGTTTACACCGGGATAGATCCAGGCTTCATAGACCTTATTGTTGGCCTTGAGCGCGGCTTCATAGGCAGGCCAGCCTTCATTGATATTTTTATCCAGCGCCGCGTAGTGCAGCAGGATCGGCGCTTTTATCTTCGGCACATCCGCAGCGGCAGGCTGGCGACCATAAAACGGCACCGCACACGCCAGTTCAGGATAGGCCACGGCAGCGGCATTTGAGACGCCACCGCCGTAACAAAATCCGGTGATCCCCACTTTCCCGCTGGCGTCCGGGTGTTGCTTCATAAACTCGACGGCAGCGAAAAAGTCATTCATCAGCTTTGTCGGATCCACTTTCTGCTGCAAGACCTTCCCTTCTTCATCGTTTCCTGGATAGCCACCTACCGAGCTTAAACCGTCGGGCGCCAGCGCAATATAGCCCGCTTTTGCTACCCGCCTTGCAACATCTTCAATATAAGGATTCAGCCCCCGGTTCTCATGTACCACCACCACGGCGGAGACCTTGCCCGTTGTGTTGACCGGTTTCACCAGATACCCGCGCACGCTGCCATGACCGTTTGGTGACGGATAATGAATATATTCAGGCAATATATCGGGATCGGTAAATTTCACCTGTTCCGCCAGCGCGTAGTTGGGCTTGAGCATATTGAAGAGCGCCAGCGCCGTCACCCCGCCAACGGCGTACTTTGCCGCAAGATTGAGGAACTCCCGTTTTGAGATTTTCCCGTGGGCGTAGTAGTCATAATAATCGAGTAATTCTTGCGGAAAATCTTTGGCTGTCAGACGCGTCATCGCATATCTCCGGGATTTGTGATTCTATAAGCATAGAATGAAAACGCTGTTTCGAAAATTCATCACAAGAAAGGAGACATCATGTCCTGGAACGCCTCCCCTGACCGCTATGAGAATATGCAGTACCGCTACTGCGGTAACAGCGGCCTCCAACTGCCTGCGCTATCGCTCGGTCTGTGGCACAACTTCGGTCACGTACAAGCCCTCGACTCGCAGCGCGCACTGTTGCGAAAAGCCTTTGATTTAGGCATTACTCACTTTGATTTAGCCAATAACTATGGGCCGCCTCCGGGCAGCGCCGAAGAAAATTTCGGGCGTCTGCTGCGCGAAGACTTTGCCCAGTATCGTGATGAACTGATTATTTCGACCAAAGCCGGTTACGACATGTGGCCAGGTCCTTATGGTTCCGGCGGCTCGCGTAAATACCTGCTCGCCAGTCTCGATCAGAGTCTGAAACGGATGGGCCTGGATTACGTCGATATTTTCTATTCTCATCGCGTGGACGAAAACACGCCGATGGAAGAGACGGCGTCTGCGCTGGCACACGCTGTGCAAAGTGGGAAAGCGCTGTATGTTGGTATTTCGTCATACTCACCGGAGCGGACACAAAAAATGGCTCAGCTTTTGCGCGAATGGAAGATCCCGCTGCTGATCCATCAGCCCTCTTATAACCTGCTGAACCGCTGGGTGGATAAAAGCGGTTTGCTGGATACGTTGAAAGCCAATGGCGTGGGCTGCATCGCCTTTACGCCACTGGCGCAGGGATTGCTCACCGGGAAGTATTTGAACGGCATTCCGGACGGTTCACGTATGCAGCGCGAAGGGAAGAAAGTGCGCGGTCTGACTGAGAATATGCTGACGGAAGCTAACCTCAGCAGTCTGCGTCTGCTTAATAAGATGGCGCAACAGCGCGGTCAGTCAATGGCGCAAATGGCGCTTAGCTGGCTGCTGAAAGACGATCGCGTCACTTCCGTGCTGATTGGCGCAAGCCGCCCGGAGCAACTGGAAGAAAACGTTCAGGCGTTGAAAAATTTGTCGTTCACCACAGAAGAATTGACGCAGATTGATAAGCATGTCGCTGACGGCCAACTGAACCTCTGGCAGGCATCGTCCGATAAGTAACGTTCAGCGCCGGGAAGCGACAACGACTGCCCGGCCTGTTCTGTCAGTGCTTATGGCGGTTTAACCGGTCGAGGCAGCCCATCAAAAACGCCGACAAGACGAAAGTGAGATGGATAATGACGTACCACATCAGCTTGTTATCCGGCACGTTTTTCGCATCCATAAATACACGCAACAGATGAATGGAAGAGATAGCAACAATCGAGGCCGCAACTTTGTTTTTCAGTGAGGTCGCATCCATCTTCCCCAGCCAGTTCAGCTTTTCCCGTCCCTCAGCGATATCAAGTTGCGAGACGAAATTCTCATAGCCGGAAAACATCACCATTACCAGCAGTCCCCCGACCAGCGTCATATCCACCAGGGACAGCAGCACCAGAATCAGGTCAGCTTCTGCCATCGAAAAGACATTGGGCAGAACATGAAAAATTTCCTGAAAGAATTTTAGCGCCAGCGCAACCAACGCCAGCGACAAACCAAAGTAGACCGGGGCCAGCAGCCAGCGAGACGCATACATAACGTTTTCGAGAAAGCGTTCCATAAATTCCTGTGATGTTGCAAAAACCGGGCGACAGTATATCCCAATTGCGCAACATCAGATCAACATCCTCCTTAAACTTCGTCGGGATTGATCCACGGGCGCTGATACTCGGGCCACACCAGCGCCACCAGCGATGGATACGCCTCGACGCTAAACTCCCGGAAGCACTGGCGTAAGTTCAGCACATCGAGATCGGAATGGGGAACTTTTTCGCCGTTGAGACAGCGTTTTTTTATCGTGTCGTAGTATTTATACACCGCTGAATTGAGATCGCTGCAGCGTCGCTGGGCGTCAAACAGTCCTGGCGTGTCATTCAATTGCGCCATCGTCATGCGTTTTATTGTTGCGTGAAGGAAATCAATATATTCGTGATTGACGCGCCAGTACCATACCGGTGTAATAGCATTCATCAGCGCGGAGAAATGGTCCTCCCCCTCTTCTTTAGTCAGCGGTATTGATTGAGTCTCAGAGGGCAGTTCTTCAGCGTTGCGCGGTTTATTAAACTCGCGCATTAATAAAAGCACGCCGCCGGTCAACAATAGCAAGGTAATGACAGAATAAAAAATACTGTTCATAGAATGACTCCATTTTTTTTGATTCTAAAATTACCCCATGTTATTGTCAACGCGACCTGTCAAATAAAAATAACTATACATTTGATATTAAAGGATATTGTGACATGCTGCCTGAGCACCTTGTCCCACCGCGTTTTCATCTGTCAGCGTCAGGTCAGACGGAAGAAACAGCAGAAAATAATGATAATTTTACTCAGGGAAAAACAACCCTCAGTGATTATGAGGCCGATATCTTAATTAGCACAACCGCCACCGGGCAATCTAAAAATATCTTACTCGAAGAACGTGACCGTCATTTTAAAGAACGTCTTGAGCGGGTAGCGAAAATTGAGACTTTCGCTCGGGTTATTAATGCGTTACAGGCTGAAGGCGATATCGATGCCCAGACCTTAAGTAAAATAATCACTGAAATGACCACGCATATAAATGAAAACGGCAACGAAATTTGGCTTAACTTAATTACCCGGGAGAAAGACTCACCCCTTTTCTATTCTCTGGACGACGAACAATGATTAAAGATGTTGAAGATAACAATGTCTATTTGGCTTTAGATGAGAATAAAAGCGATCAATTTATCTTACAGCAGAATCTTGCCGCACTCATCGCCAATAAAAATGCGGTCCTCGAAAGCGTGGCGCAAGAAGTGACTTCTATTCCTGCGGCGCTGGTTCGTCTGAAATGGCAAAACCGACGGGAAATATACGCGCTTCAGGTGAAGGAAGAGATTTATGGCGCGGCGATCAACGCCATTATCAAACAGAACCCGGCGCTGGGTGACAAAATCATGGCGCGACTGGAGAGCACCTGGCAACATTTGCTAGCTCGTGAGACCGCCACGCTGCGACTGACGCGCAAACTGGCCGAAGGAAACACCCGCACGATTACCATCACTACCGTTGCGCTCAATGAACGTCAGGTGCAAACCCGGCGCGATGGGCAATAAAAAAGCCGGGTAGCGATAACGCCTTACCCGGCCTTTCTTCTCATTGTGCCCATGGCGACAACGATTATTTCGCTTTCGCGACTTCTTCGCCGACCAGACCGATCTTCAGATAACCAGCCTGATGCAACGTGTCCATCACCTTCATCAGGGTTTCATAGTCGACGGTTTTATCCGCACGGAAGAAGATCGTGGTGTCTTTCTTCCCTTCGGTCAGCGCGTTCAGTTCTGCCACCATGGTCTCGTCCGTCACCGGATCGTTACCAATGAACATGCTGTTGTCCGCTTTGACCGACAGATAAACCGGTTTTTCCGGACGCGGTTGCGGCGTACTGGAGGACGCGGGCAGATTGACCTTCACATCCACTGTCGCCAGCGGCGCAGCCACCATAAAGATGATCAGCAGTACCAGCATAACGTCGATAAACGGCGTCACGTTGATTTCATGCATTTCACCGTTATCGTCCAGATTTTCATTAAGACGCATTGCCATGAAGCCTTACCCTACACGTAATTTCTGCGCGGTACGTACCGGACGGGCAGATGCGCTTGCATCCAGATCCAGGTCGCGGCTTTGCAGTAACAGCACCTGCGCCGCCACATCGCCCAGCATCGCTTTAAGACCGCCAATCTGACGGGCGAAGATGTTATAGATAACCACGGCGGGTATCGCGGCAACCAGACCAATGGCCGTCGCCAGCAGTGCTTCCGCAATACCTGGTGCAACAACGGCAAGGTTAGTGGTCTGCGTTTGCGCAATCCCGATAAAGCTGTTCATGATGCCCCAGACCGTACCGAACAACCCAACAAACGGTGAAATCGCCCCGATGGTCGCCAGGTAACCATTGCCACGCCCCATATGGCGTCCTGCCGCCGCAACGCGACGCTCCAGACGAAAACCGGTACGATCTTTAATGCCTTCGTTGTCTTCACTGCCCTGAGACAGTTCCAGTTCGTTCTGCGCTTCATTGAGCAATTGGGTGCTTAAGCTTTTGGCGCCAAAGTTTGCTGCGATATCGCTTGCCTGATCCAGAGAGCGGGCCTCCGCCAACAGTTGCTGTTCGCGTTTAAGCCGACGCTTCAGGGAGAAGAACTCAACACTCTTACTGAAGAAGATAGCCCAGGTGACCACTGACGCCAGAATCAGACCAATCATCACGCACTTAACCACGATATCGGCGTGCTGATACATACCCCAGACGGAAAGATCCGTCTGCATCAAATTATTACCCACTCTGTATCTCCAGGACGCAAATCACAAATTCTGAGCGTAATAATATCAAAACGACGTCGAATTGATAGTCGTTCTCATTACTATTTACATAGTGCCGCACCTTTGGTTTCTTTTCCTTGCGCTTACGCAGTAAAACGTCACGGGAGGTGATTTTGATAAAATATTGTGCTTTATCCCGTTCCTGGGGATGCGCATTTTTCCATTCGTGATAGTTTAGACGTCCAGACGTATAAAAACAGGAAACCCAACATGGCAGATAAACAACTGGACACCCGACTGGTCGGCGCAGGGCGCAGTAAAAAATACACGCTGGGCTCAGTGAATAGTGTGATTCAGCGCGCTTCTTCGCTGGTTTTTGAAACGGTCGAAGCCAAAAAGCACGCCACCCGCAACCGCGCCAACGGTGAACTTTTTTACGGGCGCCGCGGCACATTAACCCATTTCTCGCTGCAGGAAGCGATGTGTGAACTCGAAGGCGGCGCTGGCTGTGCGCTCTTCCCCTGCGGCGCGGCGGCCGTCGCCAATACGATTCTGGCTTTTGTCGAACAGGGCGATCACGTGCTGATGACCAATACGGCCTATGAGCCGAGCCAGGATTTCTGCACCAAAATCCTCGGCAAACTGGGTGTGACCACTGGCTGGTTCGATCCGCTGATTGGCGCTGACATAGTTAAGCATCTTCAGCCCAACACCAAAGTCGTTTTCCTCGAGTCTCCGGGTTCCGTGACCATGGAAGTCCACGATGTCCCGGCAATTGTCGCCGCTGTCAGACGCGTTGTGCCGGACGCCATCATTATGATCGATAACACCTGGGCGGCGGGCATATTGTTTAAAGCCCTCGACTTCGGCGTTGATATTTCGATTCAGGCTGGGACCAAGTACCTGATTGGTCACTCGGATGCCATGGTCGGTACCGCCGTTTCGAACGCCCGCTGTTGGGATCAACTGCGCGAGAATGCCTATCTGATGGGACAAATGGTCGATGCCGACACGGCCTATATGACCAGCCGCGGGCTGCGCACCCTGGGCGTGCGTCTGCGCCAGCATCATGAAAGCAGTCTGAAAATTGCCGAATGGCTGGCAGCCCATCCGCAGGTCGCGCGGGTCAATCATCCGGCGTTACCAGGCAGTAAAGGACACGAATTCTGGAAACGTGACTTTACGGGGAGCAGCGGCCTGTTCTCGTTTGTGTTGAATAAAAAGCTCAATAATGACGAGCTGTCCGCTTATCTGGATCACTTCAGCCTCTTCAGCATGGCCTATTCGTGGGGCGGTTTTGAGTCGCTGATTCTGGCCAATCAGCCTGAACAGATTGCAGAAATTCGCCCGGAAGGGGGTGTGGATTTCAGCGGCACACTGATTCGCCTCCACATTGGTTTAGAGAATGTTGACGATCTGATTGCAGATTTAGCCGCCGGATTTTCCCGCCTCGTGTAAAATTGACGCCAATGGACATCTATGCAGACACGTCGAACGAAATTGTCTGCATTTGTTGCGCCCGGGATCAAGTCATCCGGGCCCGTTCAGGAGTACAATAGGATTATTAAGGCGTAAACGCTGTTCCACAGGAAAGTCCATGGCTGTTATTCAAGATATTATCGCTGCGCTCTGGCAACATGATTTTGCCGCGCTGGCGGACCCACATGTTGTTAGCGTCGTCTACTTTGTGATGTTCGCCACGCTGTTTTTAGAAAATGGCCTGTTACCGGCCTCATTTTTGCCCGGCGATAGTCTGCTGCTCTTAGCGGGCGCATTGGTCGCGCAAGGCGTCATGAGCTTTGTTCCTACCCTGCTGATCCTGACGACAGCGGCCAGCCTCGGCTGTTGGCTCAGTTATATTCAGGGACGCTGGCTGGGCAATACGCGAACGGTAAAAGGCTGGCTGGCGCAACTTCCGGCGAAATACCACCAGCGCGCGACCTGCATGTTTGACCGTCACGGTCTGCTGGCGCTGCTGGCAGGCCGTTTTCTGGCGTTCGTGCGCACGCTACTGCCAACCATGGCGGGGATTTCCGGGCTCTCTAACCGTCGCTTCCAGTTTTTTAACTGGCTGAGCGGGCTGCTGTGGGTCGGCGTGGTCACCAGTTTTGGCTACGCACTCAGCATGATCCCGTTTGTGAAGCGCCATGAAGATCAGGTCATGACCTTCCTGATGATCCTGCCCATTTTTCTGCTGGCGGCGGGGTTGATCGGCACGGTGGTGGTGGTGATTAAGAAGAAATACTGCAGCGCCTGACCTGAATCCAGCCGGATGACACGTCGTTCATCCGGCTGCCTCACAATAACGTTAACTCCCCTGCATAGTGCGGATCCGCGCCGCATCTTCTCCCGGCGTCACCCCGAAATAGCGCTTAAATTCACGACTAAACTGCGATGCACTTTCATAACCCACCCGCATTGCCGCCGCGCTGGCCTTCATGCCGTCGTGAATTATCATCATCCGCGCTTTATGTAACCGATAGGTTTTCAGGTACTGTAACGGCGATGTGCTGGTCACTGATTTAAAATTATGATGGAACGCAGAGACGCTCATATTGGCTTCGGCCGCCAGTTGCTCGACGTTGAGGTTTTCGGTGTACTTATTTTCAATGCGTTTGAGCACGCGACTAATCAGGCTGAAATGGGTCTGGCGACTCACCAGCGCCAGCAGCGCGCCGCCGCGTGGCCCGGTCAGGACGTGATAGAGGATTTCACGGATAATCTGTTTACCGAGGATCCGCGCGTCCAGCGGTCGCTCCATGACGTCGAGCAGACGTTCCGCCGCACAGAGAATTTCCTCTGAGAGCGTGGCGGAGTTGATCCCACTTGCCGCCATCGACGGCTGAAAGTGTTCGTCCTCGCCAATGTCCATCAGCAGTTCCTGCAATTGCAGGATATCGACATTGATGCGAAATCCGGCGAGCGGTACGTCCGGAGTCGCATAGGTTTCACATTCGAAGGGTAGAGGTACGGTCAGCAGCAGGTATTCATTGGCATCATAACGGAAAACTCGCTCATTGATGTAACCGATTTTATGACCGGAAAAGAGAAATATGATGCCGGGATCGTACATCACGGGTGTCCGTGAACCCGGTTCGGTGCCGTACAGCAGACGTATGTCCGGCAATAGCTCACTGAGCTTATGTTCATTGTTTTTCAACTGCTTAACTTTATCTGTCAGCAGTAAACAGATCTCTTCGCGGTTCATAACGGGTTATTTTCTCAACGGATGACGACGCCTTGATTGTGCGCAAATTGATCGCTTTTCTCCAGCATTGTGGAGAAATGGGCAAGACATTGGCAGAAATGAGCATTGAGAGGATAGCCGCGCACGACCACAATGTTCTCCAACCGGCAGCCCCACCTGCCCTCTTTTTTTACCCACATAAGGGAACGAGCAATGAATAACTTTATTC
>NZ_JBFWLF010000125.1:0-12314 GCF_050252275.1 Citrobacter sp.
ATCATCTCAATACTGTTCGCCTGCACGGTAAACTCGCCAGGACGCGTCATTTTGCTGACCTGACGGTACTGGGTGGCTTCCAGCAGTTTAACCATTTCGTTTTTACTGACCGACATTTCCGGCTCAAGGTTGACCATCCAGCCATATACCGCCGCCGGCAACTGCCAGACCTTGCCATCGATACGGCTACGGATTTTTTGATCCAGATAGACGCCGTAAATGGCAAGCAGTACCGCAAAAACAATCGCAATTTTCAGCAGCAGCCACAACCAGCTGCGCTTACCACGAGGCTTACGCCCTTTGCCTTTACCTTTACGCGGCATCGGTTCTTCATCCTCATAGTCATCATCATATTCGTCGTCGTACTCATCATCTCTGAGCTGGCGACGGCTCACCTTTTGTTTCACCGGACGCGTGGGTTTCCCTTTGCGTCCAATTGGCTCGCGGTCATTCCCGGCCATGCTTTTTCTCCGCAACATTCAGGCGCAAAGGCCTGATTCTCTGTTCTTCCGTCAGAAGACAGAAGAAGAAATCTCTCAATTTTACTGCTCTTTTGCCGGATGCGGCATAAACGCCTTATCCGGCCTACGAATACTTTTTGGTTCGCCGCGTCGGCGCCGTGTTCGCCGGATCGTCCGGCCAGACATGTTTGGGGTAGCGCCCTTTCATCTCTTTTTGCACGTCGCGATACGCCCCTTGCCAGAACGCGGCCAAATCCTGAGTAATCTGCAACGGTCGCTGCGCGGGGGATAAGAGCTCCAGCACCAGCGGCACGCGGCCCTCCGCAATAGTCGGCGTTTTGGCCTCGCCAAACATCTCCTGCATTCTGACCGCCAGCGCCGGCGGGTTATCTTCGTGATAACGAATGGCTATCCGACTTCCCGTCGGCACAGTGTAATGTGTGGGTAACGAACTCACCAGACGTTGCTGCAGGGAATAATCCAGTAATCCGCTCAATGCCTGGTGAACATCCAACGATTTCAGGCCGCGCAGCGAATGCACGCCGCTCATATGCGGCAGCAGCCAGTTCTCCAGCGTGGCCAGCAATGTCCTGTCGTCCACCGCAGGCCAGTCATACTCCGGCAGCCATTTCGCCGCACAATGCAAACGTAACCGCAGTTGTTCTGCCGCAGGCGTCCAGTTGAGCACGCTCAGGCCTTTATCGCGGATACCGTTAAGCATCGCCAGATGCAACTCGTCTTCAGACGGTTTTGCCAGCGGCTGGACTTTAACCGTCAGTTCGCCTATCCGCATTCTACGCCAGGCTTTCAGCGTCCCCTGCGCCTCATCCCATTCAATGGTATCAGACTGCTGTAGCAGTTCAGGACAACGCGAGATAAGCGCGTCGATATCGAGCGGCAGCGCCAGCAGGATCCGCGCATCCGGCGACGCGCTCCCCTGCAGCAACAGAGGCGCAATCAACCATTCGTGCCGCCCCAGCGCATCATCGACATCCAACGCCGCGCCCATGCCGTTCGCCAGTTGATAACGCCCGTCCTGGCTGCGTCGACGCGCGATGCGATCGGCAAAGGCCTGGGCCAGCAGCGGGGCGATGCGCGACGCATCCGCTTCGCCGTTACGAACATTCAGACGTTTGAGAAGTTGCTGACTGCGCTGCTGCCAGGCAGGCTGATGGCGGGAAAACGCCACGCCCAGATCGGTATTGCCCATCCGCGGCGGCTCCTCAAGAATGGCTGCCAGCTTTGCTGCCGTAGCTGCATCGTCGGGCGTGGCAGCACTGACTAGCATCGCAGCCAGGCGCGGATCGTTACCCAACGCCGCCATTTTTTGCCCTATCGCACTGAGCTGCTCGCCATCCAGCGCGCCCAGCATGTGCAGTAATCGTTTCGCCGCCTGTACGTTGACGGCGGGCGGCAGATCCAGCCAGGTAAGTTGCGCGGGAGCGCGACATCCCCACTGCAACAACTCCATCAGCAAACCGGAGAGATCGCTGTGCAACATCTCAGGTTCCCCCTGCGCTGCCGCGCGTTCCGCCTGTTCTTTCGCCAGCAGATGCAGACAAATCCCCGGCTCCAGACGCCCGGCACGCCCGGCGCGCTGGGTCATTGAGGCCTGGCTAATGCGCTGAGTGATAAGCCGGGTCAACCCGGTTCGCGCATCAAACCGCGCCACCCGCTCCTGCGCGCAATCCACTACCAGTCGAATCCCCTCAATGGTCAGACTGGTTTCCGCAATATTGGTTGCCAACACAACTTTGCGCATCCCGTCCGGGGCCGGCAAAATCGCTTTGCGCTGATCGTTGAGCGACAGCGCGCCATACAGCGGACACAGCAGCACATCGCTGCCGACTCGCGTACTTAATTGCTCCTGTACGCGCAAAATCTCTCCGACACCGGGTAAAAACAGCAGCAGCGAGCCGGGCTCTTTGCGCAGCAGCTCGGCGCAGGCGACCGCCACGGCTTCGTCGAAACGCAATTGCGACGCCAGCGGTTGATAACGCCGCTCAACGGGAAAGGCGCGCCCTTCGGAAACGATCACCGGCGCATCCGGCAGGCACTGTTGCAGGCGATCGTTATCCAGCGTAGCGGACATGATCAGTAGTTTGAGATCGTCGCGCAGCCCTTGCTGCACATCCAGCAGCAGCGCCAGCGCGAGATCCGCCTGCAAACTGCGTTCGTGAAATTCATCGAGGATCACCAGCCCAACGCCACTGAGTTCCGGATCACGCTGGATCATACGCGTCAGAACCCCTTCGGTAACCACCTCAAGCCGTGTTGCTGGCCCGACGCAGGATTGTGCCCGCATCCGGTAACCGACCGTCTCACCGGGCTTTTCATTGAGCAGTTCCGCAAGCCTTTGCGCCACGTTTCGTGCCGCCAGACGACGCGGTTCCAGCAGGATAATCCGCCCTTCGAACCCTTTATGTGCCAGAAACTGTAGCGGCAACCAGGTTGACTTACCGGCACCCGTCGGCGCGCTCAGCAGAACCTGCGGCGCAGAATCCAGGGCGGTAAGCAATTCAGGCAGTACAGCAGCAACAGGTAACGACGTCACAAATGGCTCCAGAGGGTTAACATTCTTCGCGCCGCATTGTAGCATCGCGTTAATTCATAACCGAGTACCTAAGATGTCTGAGCCGAAACGGCTGTTTTTTGCCCTCGAACTCCCCACCACCGTGCGCGAAGAGATAATACAGTGGCGAGCGGCGCATTTCCCCCCTGAAGCGGGGCGACCGGTCGCGGCCGAAAATCTGCATTTAACGCTGGCGTTTTTAGGCGATGTGAGCGCAGACAAACAACAGGCGCTGATCGCCCTTGCCGGGCGCATTCGCCAGCCCGGTTTTACGCTCAATCTCGATGATGCCGGGCAGTGGTTACGCTCTCGTGTGGTCTGGCTGGGGACGCGTCAGTCCCCACGTGGGCTGCTGCAACTGGCCAATATGCTGCGAGCCCAGGCGGCGCGCAGCGGTTGTTATCAGAGTCCGCAGCCGTTTCACCCTCACGTCACGCTGCTGCGCGATGCAAGCCATGCGGTGGCGATTCCGCCGCCGGGCTTTTGCTGGTCCTTTCCGGTGACGGAATTTGCCCTCTATGCCTCGACCTTTGCACGCGGTCGCACGCGTTATACGGAACTTCAGCGCTGGACGCTCAGCGACTAATTAAGGAAATGCGCGATGCAATTTACTCCTTCTCTCCAGCGCGCGACGCTGGTTCAGCGGTATAAACGCTTTTTAGCCGATGTGATCACACCTGACGGGACTGAACTCACGCTACACTGCCCTAACACCGGGGCGATGACCGGGTGTGCAACGCCCGGTGATACGGTCTGGTATTCGACGTCGGAGAATAGTAAACGCAAATATCCGCACACCTGGGAATTAACGCAAACCCAGACGGGCGCGTTAATTTGTGTGAATACGTTATGGGCTAACAGGCTGACGAAAGAGGCCATTGAACAGGGGCGAGTTTCAGAACTTTCAGGTTATTCCACGCTGAGAAGCGAAGTAAAATACGGAGCCGAACGGAGCCGCATTGATTTTATGTTACAGGCAGATTCGCGGCCTGACTGCTATATTGAAGTGAAATCGGTAACGTTAGCGGAAAAGGATTTTGGTTATTTTCCCGATGCCATCACTGAACGAGGTCAGAAACATCTTCGGGAACTGATGAGCGTAGCGGCTGAGGGCAAACGCGCAGTGATTTTCTTTGCCGTCCTGCACTCCGCCATTACACGGTTTTCACCCGCGCGCCATATTGACGCGAAATATGCGCAACTATTGTTCGAAGCACAGCGTAAGGGGGTAGAAATTCTGGTTTATAAAGCGGAACTTTCTGCCGATAGTATGACTCTGATAGAGCCATTAACTGTCACTTTATAGTGTTGTAAACAATTGGTTATTTAGTATTCTGGTCGCGTGCGCAAATACGCTTTTCCTCACAGGGTTGTCAAGTGTTACGTTTAGTTAATTGCTATCCGGAAAAGCATCTGCTATTTATAGCGACCTGATTTTTCCCCCGAACATGGGGATCGATAGTGCGTGTTAAGGAGAAGCAACATGCAAGAAGGGCAAAACCGTAAAACATCGTCCCTGAGTATTCTCGCCATCGCTGGGGTGGAGCCGTACCAGGAGAAACCGGGCGAAGAGTATATGAACGAAGCCCAGCTGTCGCACTTCAGGCGTATTCTTGAAGCATGGCGTAATCAACTTAGGGATGAAGTCGATCGCACCGTTACTCATATGCAGGATGAAGCTGCCAACTTCCCGGACCCGGTAGACCGTGCCGCACAGGAAGAAGAGTTCAGCCTCGAACTGCGTAACCGTGACCGTGAGCGCAAACTGATCAAAAAGATCGAGAAAACGCTGAAAAAGGTTGAAGACGAAGATTTCGGCTACTGCGAATCCTGCGGTGTGGAAATTGGTATTCGTCGCCTGGAAGCGCGTCCGACAGCCGATCTGTGCATCGACTGCAAAACGCTGGCTGAAATTCGCGAAAAACAGATGGCGGGCTAAGGCCTGGCGTTTGAAACGTTTACAACAGGCGGGGCTTTCCCCGCCTGTTCATTTTTACACAAAGATGACTGACTCACACTACATTGGCCGATTCGCTCCATCGCCTTCCGGTGAACTGCATTTTGGCTCCCTCATTGCTGCGCTGGGCAGCTACTTACAGGCTCGCGCCCGTCAGGGAGTATGGCGAGTACGTATAGAAGATATTGATCCCCCTCGTGAAGTTCCCGGTGCCGCTGACACTATTCTGCGTCAACTGGAACATTACGGCCTGCTCTGGGATGGCGACATTTTATGGCAGTCACAACGCCATGACGCCTACCGCGAAGCGCTCGCCTGGTTATACGACCGGGGGCTGAGCTACTACTGCACCTGTACCCGTGCGCGGATCCAGAGCATTGGCGGAATTTATGATGGTCATTGCCGTGAGTTACACCACGGGCCGGAACAGGCGGCGGTGCGGATTAAACAGCGGCATCCTGTCACCCGTTTTCACGATCGGCTGCGCGGAGACATTCAGGCTGACGAACGACTGGCGAGAGAGGATTTTATTATCCATCGCCGTGATGGACTGTTCGCCTATAACCTGGCGGTGGTGGTGGATGACCATTTTCAGGGAGTCAGCGAAATCGTGCGCGGCGCCGATTTGATCGAACCGACGGTGCGACAAATTTCACTGTACCAGCAGTTCGGCTGGACGCCTCCCGACTATATTCATCTACCGCTGGCGCTCAATGAACAAGGCGCTAAACTTTCCAAACAGAATCATGCCCCTGCCTTGCCGCACGGCGATCCACGCCCTGTTCTAATCGACGCGCTACGCTTTCTCGGGCAACAGAGCGATTTGCCGTGGCAGGAGATGTTCGTCGATGAGATCCTGGCATCCGCCGTGGCAAACTGGACGCTTTCGACGATACCTGAATCGGCGATTGTAAATCCGGCATTCTCAAATACGTCGTGCTGAGCTATGATTAGCCGCTATTTTTACACAGCCAACGATTTGAACTGAATTCTGAATATTGTTTGACACTACCGAGGTGCACTATTTTTACCCGAGTCGCTAATTTTTGCCGCAAGGTGCTAAGCCGCGAGGAGAGCGAGGCCGAAATTGCCGTCGCCCGTCCGCGTATGACGGTCATCCCGCGCGAGCAGCACGCTATTTCACGCAAAGATATCAGTGAAAATGCCCTGAAGGTAATGTACAGGCTGAATAAAGCGGGATATGAAGCCTGGCTGGTTGGCGGTGGCGTCCGCGACCTTCTGCTCGGCAAAAAACCGAAAGATTTTGACGTCACAACCAATGCGACGCCGGACCAGGTGCGCAAGCTGTTCCGCAATTGCCGTCTTGTTGGCCGCCGTTTCCGTCTGGCGCACGTCATGTTTGGCCCTGAGATTATTGAAGTCGCCACCTTTCGAGGTCACCACGAAGGCAGCGAAAGCGACCGCACCACGTCCCAGCGCGGACAAAACGGCATGCTGCTGCGCGACAACATTTTCGGCTCCATCGAAGAAGACGCCCAGCGCCGTGATTTCACCATTAACAGCCTTTATTACAGCGTCGCCGATTTCACCGTTCGCGACTATGTCGGCGGCATGCAGGATCTGGAAGATGGCGTGATTCGCCTGATCGGCAATCCGGAAACCCGCTATCGCGAAGATCCGGTGCGGATGCTGCGCGCCGTGCGTTTCGCAGCCAAGCTCGATATGAAGATCAGCCCGGAAACGGCAGAGCCGATCCCGCGCCTGGCCACACTACTCAACGATATCCCGCCTGCGCGTCTGTTTGAAGAGGCGCTGAAGCTGCTACAGGCGGGCTACGGCTATGAAACTTATAAAAAGCTGCGCGAATACAGCCTGTTCCAGCCATTGTTCCCGACCATTACGCGCTATTTCACCGAGAATGGTGACAGCGCAATGGAACGTATCATCGCGCAGGTACTGAAAAATACCGATAACCGCATTCATAACGATATGCGCGTTAACCCGGCCTTCCTGTTTGCCGCGATGTTCTGGTATCCGCTGCTGGAAATGGCGCAGAAAATCGCCCAGGAAAGCGGTCTGGCCTACTATGACGCGTTTGCGCTGGCAATGAATGAAGTGCTCGATGAAGCCTGCCGTTCGCTGGCAATCCCGAAACGCCTCACGTCGCTGACCCGCGATATCTGGCAGCTACAGCTGCGCATGTCTCGTCGTCAGGGTAAACGCGCGTGGAAGCTGATGGAGCATCCGAAATTCCGCGCCGCATATGATTTACTCGCTCTGCGTGCTGAAGTGGAAAACAATGCCGAACTGCAGCGTCTGGCGCAGTGGTGGGGAGAATTCCAGGTTTCTGCGCCACCCGAGCAGAAAGGCATGCTGAACGAGCTGGATGAAGATCCATCGCCGCGCCGTCGTCACCGTCGTCCGCGCAAGCGTGCGCCGCGTCGTGAAGGAACGGCATGACCCTCGTTTATATCGCACTGGGCAGTAATCTGGCCTCTCCTCTGGAGCAGGTCAATGCTGCCGTCAACGCGATAGGCGAGATCCCCGAAAGCCAGATTGTCGCCATCTCTTCTTTTTATCGAACCCCGCCGCTGGGCCCGCAGGATCAGCCCGATTACCTGAACGCCGCCGTGGCGCTGGAAACAACGCTCGAACCAGAAGCCCTGCTCGACCACACCCAGCGCATCGAACTCCAGCAGGGCCGGGTACGCAAGGCCGAACGCTGGGGACCGCGCACGTTAGACCTGGATATCATGCTGTTTGGCGATCGCGTCATCAACAGCGAACGCCTGACCGTGCCGCATTACGATATGAAAAATCGCGGTTTTATGCTCTGGCCGCTGTTCGAAATCGCCCCTGACCTGCACTTCCCTGACGGTACCTCACTGCAACAGAGACTCACTCATCTTGGTGCAGAAAAACCCGCACACTGGTAATGGCCCTCACCTCATTTCCTGTTTTTTGCTTTCGCGCAAACAGTTGCTTAAAACAATTGCCCCCCTGAATGTGACTGTTAGAATGCCGGTAAATATGACGTTCACCATCAGGAAATGTTATGAAACCGACCACCCTCTCGCTGTTGCAGAAGTGCAAACAAGAGAAAAAACGCTTCGCCACCATTACTGCTTATGACTACAGTTTCGCCAGACTGTTTGCCGACGAAGGGATCAATGTGATGCTGGTCGGGGATTCCCTGGGGATGACAGTACAGGGGCATGACTCCACCCTGCCGGTGACGGTTGAGGATATCGCTTACCATACGCAGGCGGTGCGTCGCGGCGCGCCGAATTGCCTGCTGCTCGCCGATCTGCCGTTTATGGCTTACGCGACGCCGGAACAGGCCTTTGAAAATTCGGCCACCGTCATGCGCGCGGGCGCGAATATGGTCAAGATTGAAGGTGGCGCCTGGCTGGTGGAGACCGTGAAAATGCTCACCGAGCGCGCGGTCCCCGTCTGCGGACACCTGGGCCTGACGCCACAGTCGGTCAATATTTTCGGCGGCTATAAAATTCAGGGCCGTGGCGATGCCGGACAGGTTTTGCTGGACGATGCCCTGGCGCTGGAAGCCGCAGGCGCGCAGCTCATCGTGCTGGAATGCGTCCCGGTTGAACTGGCCAAACGCGTGACGGAGGCGCTCTCCATTCCGGTTATCGGTATCGGTGCCGGCAACGTGACCGACGGACAAATTTTAGTCATGCACGACGCCTTTGGCATCACCGGCGGCCATATTCCGAAATTTGCCAAAAATTTCCTTACGCAAGCAGGCGACATGCGCGCCGCGGTACGGCAGTATATTGCCGAGGTTGAGTCCGGCGTCTATCCGGGCGAAGAACACAGTTTCCATTAAGGAGTCTTGTTGTGCTGATTATTGAAACCCTGCCGCTGCTGCGCCAGCATATCCGCAGAGCCCGTCAGGAAGGGAAGCGCATTGCGCTGGTGCCGACGATGGGCAACCTGCATGATGGTCACATGAAGCTGGTGGATGAAGCCAAAGCCCGTGCGGACATCGTGGTGGTGAGTATTTTCGTCAACCCAATGCAGTTTGACCGTCCGGACGATCTGGTGCGCTACCCTCGCACGCTGCAGGAAGACTGCGAAAAACTGAACAAGCGTAAGGTGGATTTCGTCTTTGCTCCCGCACCGGACCAAATCTATCCTCAGGGCACCGACGGGCAGACCTATGTGGATGTCCCCGGCCTTTCGACGATGCTGGAAGGCGCCAGCCGCCCGGGCCATTTCCGTGGGGTTTCAACCATCGTCAGCAAGTTGTTCAATCTGGTACAACCGGACGTCGCCTGCTTTGGCGAGAAAGACTTCCAGCAACTGGCGCTGATCCGCAAAATGGTTGCCGACATGGGCTACGACATCGAGATCGTCGGCGTGCCGATTATTCGCGCCAAAGACGGTTTAGCCCTGAGTTCGCGTAACGGTTATCTGACGGCCGAACAACGCAAAATCGCCCCAGGTTTGTACAAAGTGATGGGCCGCATCGCGGAGAAACTGCAGGCCGGCGAGCGTGAACTGGAAGAGATTATTGCCATCGCTGAACAGGAGCTGACGGAAAAAGGCTTCCGCCCCGATGACATTCAGATCCGCGATGCTGACACGCTGCTTGAGCTAACCGAAAGCAGCCAGCGTGCGGTGATTCTGGTTGCCGCATGGCTTGGCCAGGCACGGTTAATTGACAATCAGACGGTTGCATTAACCCAGTAGACAGGGGTTAAAAATCGGGCAATACTGCCTGAGAAATTTCTCAAAGCAGGTTTCGACCTGCTTCGTTATCGATACGAGTTTAAGGTAGACGTTATGATTCGCACTATGCTGCAGGGCAAACTCCACCGCGTGAAAGTAACTCAGGCGGACCTGCACTATGAAGGTTCCTGCGCCATCGATCAGGATTTTCTGGATGCCGCCGGGATCCTTGAAAATGAAGCCATCGATATCTGGAACGTGAGCAACGGTAAACGCTTTTCCACCTATGCGATTGCCGCCGAGCGCGGTTCCAGAATCATCTCCGTCAACGGCGCAGCGGCACACTGTGCCAGCGTGGGCGACATTGTGATCATCGCCAGCTTCGTGACCATGTCTGACGAAGAAGCGCGCCGCTGGCAGCCAAAGGTCGCTTACTTCGAAGGCGATAATGAAATGAAACGCACCGCAAAAGCTATTCCGGTTCAGGTTGCGTAAGCGAACTACCCCTGCGGCTGATTGCTGATCAGCCGCGACATCGTCTCCAGCGAATCCGTTCTCAAGATATACAGGCGTTTCAGTAAAAACGGATTATCCCCTGGCTTCACTTTTCCTTTCACCGTAGTCACCGCCAGGTGAAATCCAGCCTCTTCCGCGGCTTTTACGGCCGTCGCGTTATAACCGCCAAACGGATACGAAAGATAAAGGACATGGGGATTAAACGGGGCCAGCGCACGCCGGGAGCGTGCAAAATCAAACAGAATATTGTGATGGCTGCGGCTGAGCAGGATTGGCCGGTGATAGCCGTCGACCCGATGTAAAAAGTGCGTATGGGACTGAAAGTCAAACACGTCGCGGATACCATTAAGCTCTGAAATACTCATAAACTGCAGCGATTTGGGGTCCCATTTTTGTGGGCGAACTTTAATTCGCGACGAGATAATAAACGCCGTGGCCTTCATCCCGTACTGCTTCAGCACCGGATATGCATAACGACTCACCGACTTCAGGCCGTCATCAAAGGTAATTACCACCGCTCGCGCGGGCAGATTCATGTTGTTACGCACATAGCCTTCCAGTTGCGCCATCGTCAGCGTACGGTATCCGCGATCGCGCAGCCAGGTCATCTGGTTGCTGAAGGCGCGAACTGACGTGGTGGTGGAGGTATGACGAAAACGGGTGTTCTCTTCATCGCGCAGAATATGGTGATAGGTCAGCACCGGCAATCCACGGTCTTCCTGGGCATCGAGGGCGCTTATCCAGGCCAGCCGGTCGCCAATGCGAATCTGATACCAGGTTTGATTCAGCCGGTCTTTCAGTTTACTGATGATGGGATAACGCAGATTATCCGCCAGTATGCCAAACGGCGCACTACCAATATTCGGTGCGTTATAAACGGGGGTGGCTTGCCAGGTGATCAGATTCTGATTGCTGAGCGGTTTATTGAGATCGCCGAGGCTGTCCTCAACGCGTTGTTTACCCTGCACCGGTTCCAGATGGCCCTTATCAATAAACCCGGTGCCAAAACCGAATTTGAATTCGTAATAATCCGCCGCGACCGGAATGACAGAAATAATCTGTCCGGCGCGAATATTTCCCACGGTCACCATGTCATCGCCTATTTGCGCCCAAATAGCCGCATCTTCAGTGGTTTGCATATAGCGAGCAGGCAACGCCGCACTGACGACTGTAGAGAGGGACAGCAGCAGCAGAAACAGATATTTCATCATTAACCCTAACCGGGGCAAGAAACAACGCAGCGATTGTATCAATTCACCTCATTAATAAGAATGATCAATACTCATACAAATCGTGCAGCAGAACAAAGGGAGGATTTTTCTGTTGCTGATGCCAAAGACTGGTCACCTCTGGCCCACCAAGAGCAACTATCTGGTCGCGAAACGCCTGACTACTCATGGATTCTCGTATTGGGAGCATTTGCTCCAGCAACGTTACAGAAATGCCGGAAATGACTTCACACTGCGGATGTTTATGGCTCAGCAGTGACGCCACGCGATACGGCGCCTCACCGGGCTGGTCGGTCAGAAAGATGACGCCATCACCGGAATCCGTAGCATGCAATGCGTCGCACATCATCCGACTCAGCATGTTAGCGCTCAATCCACGCCAAAAATTCACCGCCCGGCATTGCGCCAGTGGGCCGTGTTTTTTTTCCAGAAGGCTCAGCAGTTCCTCAGCCTTATCGTCATGACAGGTTATGACCCAGCCTAGCATTTCTCACCTCATTAGCAGGCAAGTAGTTTATCAGAGTGACAAATGGAGAATGATGACAATGGTCAACAATCACCCTCTCCTCACCGGGAGGAGAGGATGAAAACGGTCAGCTACGCAACCCGCGACCGCGCTGGATTAAAGACCAGCACAGCAGATAAAACACCACAATAAAGACTACCAGCACGCCAAACGTAGTCACTAACGGCACATCGTGAATGCCGAGGAAGCCGTAGCGGAAGCCGCTAATCATATAGACGATTGGGTTCAGTTGCGATAAGCCCTGCCAGAACGGCGGCAGCAGCGTCAGGGAGTAAAACACCCCACCGAGATAGGTCAGCGGCGTCAGGACAAACGTCGGGATCAGGCTGATATCATCAAAGGTTTTCGCAAATACGGCGTTCAACAGCCCCGCCAGTGAAAACAGAATCGCCGTCAGAAC
>NZ_JBFWLF010000126.1:0-12269 GCF_050252275.1 Citrobacter sp.
GGCCCTGCGCTCGCATCTGTTCCCGGCTGGATTGAGCAATGACTTCGTTGTCTTCATTCGCAATATCCACCCATTCCGTACTTGCCAAACGACGCTGTTCCACCATCAGGAAACCTTCTTTTTCTGGCGCTCTTACGGCGCATTTACATATGTGGGGGTAAATTACGAATTAATCGCCACCTGCGCAATGATACTTTGATCATTGAGTGCGATAACGCTCAAAACATTATCGTCCAGCAGACCATAACTTGCCTGGTAGCCACCTTTCGGAATGCTTACTGAACCCGGGTTGAAGTGATAAATATCGCCTCTTTTTTCTGCCACCGGCAGATGCGTATGCCCGTATACCAGGACATCACCGGCCCGCAGTGCCGGCAGATTATCCGGCCCAAAGAGATGACCGTGAGTCAGAAACAGTCGCTGATTTTCCAGTAGCACCTGCTGCCAGGGCGCGGTTATTGGAATCTGCAGCAGCATTTGATCCACTTCACTATCACAATTTCCCCGCACCGCGACAATCTGCGACGCCTGTTCATTGAGCCGCTCAGCGACCTGAGCGGGTGCGTAGCCTTCGGGTAACGCATTTCGCGGCCCGTGGTTAAGGATATCGCCCAGTATCACCAGCCACTGCGCGCCGCTCTGTGAAAACAGGGTCAGCACGCGTTCTGTAGCAGGCAAGGACCCATGAATGTCGGATGCAAACATCAGTTTCATCACATGCTCCGTGTCATCAAAAACCGCATTATGATACTGGATTACAAACGTTTTATCAGCCTGAACGCTTCGCGGAAAGCGCAATATAACGCTGGACAGAGGCGCGTTGCCACTGAAATGCTGCATATTCCGCCAGTCGCTCCGGGACGTCGTCGCCGTTGAGAACCAGACGGTTGAGCATCAGGGCTAAATCAGTATCGGCCAGACACCATTCACCGAAAAGATTTGGCATGTCGTGTGCCAGCAGATTCCCCGCTATGGAGAACAGTTTGTCTGCGCTGATTTTCCCCGCCTCGCTCAGCGGTCCTTTTTTTATCCCACCGAAAACGACATCCGTCGGACGTTCTTCTCGAATGGGCAGTAAATCACTGCGCAGCCATGCCTGTATCTGTCGCGCACGCGCGCGTTTTTGCAGGTCGTGAGGATAGATTCGCTCCCAGGTGGGCGGCGAAAAGCGGTCTTCCAGGTATTCAGCAATCGCGGAGGACTCGCTCAACTCAAAACCATCAATGTCCAGCAACGGTACCCGACGCGTCAGTGCATACCCCTGCCAGCCGGGTTGTAGATGTTCGCCGCTGCCCAGGTCAATGGTTTTCAGGCTAAACGGCAGCCCCTTTTCCTGTAACGCGACATACGCAGAGAGTACATAAGGAGAAAAATAATTCGCGTCTGACCAAAGCGTGATAGTGGGTTTACTCATAGCATCCTCGTCGTTATTAGGCTTTTCTCCCAACATAGAGGGTCTTTCGCTCGCTGTCACCTGATGAAAACTCACACAGCACGACAGGCTTTCTATACTTGTGGTTGGCTTATCCGATAAACACGTTGTGGAGCAGAAATGATCGACCTCTATTACGCCCCGACACCCAATGGGCACAAGATTACCCTCTTCCTTGAGGAAGCCGCGCTGGACTACCGATTAATTAAAGTGGATATCAGTAAGGGTAATCAGTTTCGCCCCGATTTCCTCGCCATTTCACCCAACAATAAAATTCCCGCCATCGTCGATCATAACCCGCTCGATGGCGGCACATCGCTGAGCCTGTTTGAGTCCGGTGCCATTTTGCTCTATCTGGCGGAAAAGAGCGGCCTGTTGCTTAGCGGTGAATTACGCGAGCGCCATAGCACGCTGCAATGGCTGTTCTGGCAGGTGGGCGGGCTGGGCCCAATGCTTGGTCAAAACCACCATTTCAACCATTTTGCTCCACAGTCCATCCCCTACGCTATTGAGCGCTATCAGGTTGAAACACAACGGCTGTATAACGTTCTCAATAAACGGCTGGAGATGTCGCCGTGGCTGGGCGGCGAGCATTACAGCATTGCCGATATCGCCTGCTGGCCGTGGGTGAACGCCTGGCAGCGTCAGCGCGTCGACCTGGACATGTTTCCCGCCGTGAAGAATTGGTTTGAGCGCATTCGCAGTCGGCCCGCCACAGAACGCTCAATGATGCTGGCGCACCAGGATCCTGCGTGAGCAAAAGGATAACGCGACCGGGTTCTCGTGTATCATGCGAGAGTTCATACATGGAGGAGACCTGCAATGTCACATCATGACGCTATAATTCGTATAAAAAACCTTCGCTTACGCACTTTCATTGGCATCAAAGAGGAAGAGATCAATAACCGACAGGATATTGTCATCAACGTTGCGATTCACTATCCGGCGGACAAGGCTCGCGTCAGCGAAGATATCAATGATGCGTTGAATTACCGCACGATCACCAAAAATATCATCCTGCACATTGAGAACAATCGCTTCTCATTGTTAGAAAAATTAACCCAGGATGTGCTCGATATCGCACGCGAACACCACTGGGTCACTTATGCTGAAGTGGAAGTCGACAAACTACACGCGTTGCGTTATGCCGATTCCGTCTCCATGACGTTGAGCTGGCAGCGCTAACCGCCATCACGGGAGGCTGCATGAAGATACTGGTAACTGGAGGGACTGGCCTTATTGGAGGACACCTGGTCCCGCGCCTGCAGGAACTGGGTCATCAGGTGACCGTACTGACCCGCCACCGCGATACCGCCCGGGAAAAGCTCAATGACCGGGTGACACTGTGGGACACGCTGGAAGATAAGCAAAATCTCGACGGTTTTGACGCGGTGATTAACCTGGCCGGTGAGCCCATTGCTGACAAGCGCTGGACGACGGAGCAAAAAGATCGCTTGTGTCAGAGCCGCTGGCGCATCACCCAGAAACTGGCGGACCTCATTAATGCCAGTGAATCCCCGCCGTCAGTCCTGATTTCAGGTTCTGCCACAGGTTATTATGGCGATCTGGGCGAAGTGGTCGTCACTGAGGAAGAACCGCCGCATAACGAATTCACCCATAAACTTTGCGCACGCTGGGAGCAAATTGCCTGCGAAGCGCAAAGCGACAAAACGCGTGTTTGCCTGCTGCGTACCGGCGTGGTGCTGGCACCAAAGGGCGGTATCCTCGGCAAAATGGTTCCACCGTTTCGTCTGGGCCTCGGTGGCCCCATTGGCAACGGCCGCCAGTATCTGGCCTGGATCCACATTGATGATATGGTCAATGCGATTCTCTGGCTGCTGGATAACGACCTGCGTGGGCCGTTCAACATGGTCTCGCCCTATCCGGTACGCAATGAGCAGTTTGCTCATGCGCTGGGACATGCCCTGCAGCGGCCAGCCATTCTTCGCGTACCAGCCACCGTGATGCGCCTGCTGATGGGCGAATCATCGGTACTGGTGCTGGGTGGGCAACGCGCCCTGCCCAAACGACTGGAAGCCGCCGGATTTCCCTTCCGTTGGTATGACCTTGAAGAAGCGCTGGCGGATGTCGTTCGCTAACGTCTTCCCTGTTCACTCTCGCCGTTCCGGTGGTAAGGTAGTCTCACTGGCTCCCGGAATGGCGATTTTATGGCACGACTCACAACCGAACGACTGACGCTTTCCCCGTTTCAACCCACAGACTGGCCCTTTTTCCTCGCGCTTCGTGAAAATCCGGACATCATGCGTTTTATGGGCAACCTCTGCCCGGAACGCGAAACGCGTTTGCTGTTTGCGCGTCGTCTTACCTCAAAACACACCTTCGTGATCCGCCAGCATCACGATGCCACACCGCTGGGCGACATTGGCTTACAAATCAGCCATCATTTTCCGCAGGAAGCTGACATCGGTTATTGCGTTATTCCCGCCGTCCAGGGACGCGGTATCGCCAGTGAGGCCGTTCGTGCCGTCTGCGACTATGCCTTCCGCGAAGCTGGCGTGAAAGCCATCAACGCCTGGGTGCTTGCCGAGAACCGGGGTTCAGTCCGCCTGCTGGAAAAACTGGGATTTGTGCGTACGCAGGTGCTGGAGAAAGCGTTTGAGATCAACGGCATCCACTATGACGACTGGGGATACCGTCTGGAGATGGCGTGAGGTTAACCGTTCATCGACGCAAGAAAGTCTCAGGCGCGCGTAGCGGTAAGCTCGTCAACGGGAAGACCGGTTATCCTGGCGACGGTGTGGGCATCAATCCCATCTGCCAGCATCATACGTGCAATCCGCTGGGCTTCATCGCGTTTGCCCTGTTGAATCCCCTGATCTAACCCCTGCTGACGCAATCTGTCGGCGATAGTCATTAGTCTCTCCTTGTGGTGGGGTGAACGCTGGGCAACCTCGGCAAGAAACTCACTAAAATGCGCGGCGTCACCGGTTTGCATCATATAATTAAACAGCGTTTTCAACTGGCTGTCATTAGCGTAACCCTTAATCAACAGGGCAACTAATTGCTCCATCAAGCCCATTAAATCACGCTTGCGGATATGCTTTTGCATTAACTCCAGGAGCGCTATCCGTCGATGCTGCATAATGTCATCATCCGCCACAACCGTAATATCAACCAGAGGAAAGGCGGCGGTATAGAGTTGTCTTGCCGTAGAGGGATCGGCAAATTCATCCAGCCAACACAAGGAAAAGGGATAGGGCGTCACCACGCCGTGATAAAATAACATCGGGATCACCAATGGCAGTTTTTTATGTCCGGCATCGAGATGACGTTGCATTGCCCCCATGGCATAGCGCATCAGTCGGAATGCCATATGAGCATCGGGTGAACTTTGATGTTCAATCACCACATAGATAAAGCCCTCTCCTTCCGCCGTCTTTAACGACCAAAGAACATCGGAATAATACGCACGGAGATTCTCTTCAATAAAGCTACCTGACTCGAGTTTCAGCGAGTCCAGATCGCAAAGTTGCCGCAATGAAGCAGGCAGATGGAATTCCAGGAAATCTCTGGCAGTGTCCGGGTGGCACATGAACGTTTTAAACACCGCATCATGCGCTGTAACCTTAGCTGTTGTCATGGCCATACCATCATCCCTGTGAGTCGATGACATGACGTTACGCGCTTTGATCGTCTGCGACACCAACAGACATTGCGCTTTGCGGTGATGAATCCAGGGTAAATGCGCTGGTCTGCAATATTTTCAGGCCTTACGGAAAGTCACTCGCAAAAAAAGCCGGGAGGCTGTTGCCTTTCCCGGCTTACCTTAACGATACGCCTGAACCCGTTACTTCAGCGATCCTTTCAGGAACTGTTGCAGGCGTGGACTTTGGGGGTTACCGAAGAGTTGCTCTGGATTGCCTTCTTCTTCGATTTTCCCCTGATGCAAGAAAATCACGTGGCTGGAGACATGGCGGGCAAAGCCCATTTCGTGCGTCACCACCACCATCGTTTTCCCCTCTTCGGCCAGTTGCTGCATGATACGCAGCACCTCGCCGACCAGTTCAGGATCCAGCGCCGAGGTTGGTTCATCAAAGAGCAACACTTCCGGCTCCATCGCCAGGGCGCGCGCAATCGACACTCGCTGCTGCTGACCACCGGAAAGATGCACCGGGTATTTCCCCTGTGCACGCTCATCAATGCCGACTTTCGCCAGGTATTTGGTCGCCCGTTCACGGGCTTCCTGTTTGCTCAGACCCAACACCTGAATTGGTGCTTCCATGACGTTTTCCAGCACCGTCATGTGGCTCCACAGGTTAAAGTGCTGAAACACCATCGTCAGTCGGGTACGCAGTAAACGAAGCTGATTTTTATCCGCCACCTTAAGCTGACCGTCTTTGTCACGCACCAGGTTGATGTTCTGGCCGTTGACCACAATCGACCCTTCGCTCGGTTTTTCGAGGAAGTTTATGCAGCGCAAAAAAGTACTTTTCCCGGAGCCGGATGAGCCAATAATACTGATCACATCTCCGGCGTTGGCCTGCAGTGAAACCCCTTTCAGCACTTCGTGTTCGCCGTAGCGTTTGTGCAAATCGATAACGTTTAATTTATTCTCAGACATCGTGTTACCCGAATTATTTAGAGGAAACATGCTGCAACCAGCGCCTTTCCGCACGGCGGAACAGGCTTATCAGGACATACGATATGATTAAGTACAGCACGGCGGCAATACCGAAAGCGGTAAAGGGCTGGTAGGTCGCCGAGTTAATATCACGGGCGATTTTCAGCAGATCCGGAACCGTTGCCGTGAACGCCAGCGCCGTGGAGTGCAGCATTAAAATGACCTCGTTGCTGTACGCGGGTAACGCGATACGCAACGCCGAAGGCAAAATAATGCAACGATACATTTTGAATGAGGAGAAGCCATACGCGCGCGCGGCTTCAATTTCACCGTGCGGAACAGAGCGAATGGCCCCGGCAAAAATCTCTGTGGTATAGGCGCACGTGTTCAGCGTCAGCGCCAGAACGGTACAGTTCAGACCGCTGCGGAAGAAAGCGTTCAGAAAATCGGTGCCTTTGACTATCTCCAGCGTGTACATCCCTGAATAGAACACCAGTAGCTGAACGTACAATGGCGTCCCGCGAAAAATATAGGTAAACAGCCAGATGGGAAACTGGATGAATTTGTTGCTGGAAACACGACCAATGGCCAGAAAAACGGCCAGAATGCCGCCCATCACCACGGAGGAAATCAGCAGCCACAGCGTAATCGCCACCCCCGTAAACCGGTAGCCATCCGTCCACAACAGGGATTTCCAGTACTCCTGAATTATCTCAATCACAGGTCAGCCCTCTTCACACCGACGGAGTAACGGCGCTCAAGGAACAGCAGCACACCATTGGAAACCGTAGTAAATACCAGATAGATAAGCCCGCAGACGATGGCGAAATAGAATGGCTCCCAGGTGCTTTTTCCGGCCAGTTGCGTGGCTTTGACCACATCTTCCAGACCGAGCAGCGAAACCAGCGCCGTCGCTTTGAGGATCACCTGCCAGTTATTCCCAATCCCCGGCAGCGCGTAGCGCATCATTGCCGGAAACATAATACGGCGGAAAATTTGTGAAGAGGTAAAACCGAAAGCGGTAGCAGCTTCAATATGTCCTATTGGTACCGCCATAAAAGCGCCACGAAAGGTTTCTGTAAAATACGCGCCATAGATAAAGCCAAGCGTAATAATACCAGCGACCATCGGGTCGATATCAATCTGACTGATGCCTATCGCATCGGTTAACGTGTTGAGTGCTATCTGCAGGCCATAAAAAATCAGCAGCATCAGCACCAGATCCGGCACCCCGCGAATGAGGGTGGTATAAGCTTCGAAAATAAGCCCCGTCACCCGGTTTTGCGAGAGTTTAGCCCCCGCACCGACGAGGCCGATCAGAACGGCCAGCACCACGGAACTGAGAGCCAGTTCCAGCGTGACAATTGCGCCCTGTAAAATAACACCTGAAAACCCGTACAACATGCTGCCTGTCCTGTCGTGAGTGGCGAGTTAGAAGCCTCTTTTGACGTGATGGTGTACCTGTTATGCCGAATGGCGGCGTAGCCTTTCCCGGCCTACAGCAATCACCTGTAGGTCGGATAAGCGCAGTGCCATCAGGCATAAAACCGGTTCATCATCACGTCCTGGGCTTTATCTGCACCTGCGGGGATTAGCCGCCATAAACATCAAAATCAAAGTATTTCTTCGCCAGCTTCTCGTAAGTTCCGTCAGCGCGCATTTCTGCAAACGCTTTGTTCAGGGCTTCACGCAGTTCGTTATCCTCTTTGCGCAGACCCATGCCGGTCCCTACACCAAACAGTTTCTCGTCTTTCACAGACGGGCCGCCGAATTTGTAATCTTTGCCAACGGGTTGTTTCAGGAAGCCTTCGCTTGCGGCAACTTCGTCCTGGAATGCAGCATCAATACGCCCCGCAGTCAGGTCAGAGTAAATATTGTCCTGCCCCTGATACGACACAATCTCAATGCCTTTTGGCGCCCAGTGTTCGTTACCAAACGTCTCCTGAGTGGTGCCCTGCAGCACACCGACGCGTTTGCCTTTCAGCGACTCAACGGTCGGCTGAATGTCTGATGACTTGGCCACGACCAGACGCGAGTCAGCTGCATAAAGTTTGTCAGTGAAGGCGATTTCCTGCTGACGCTTTTCAGTGATCGAAAGCGAGGACATGATCGCGTCGATTTTCTTCGCTTTTAACGACGGTATCAGCGCATCCAGCGGGTTCTCAACGAAGGTACATTGCGTATTAATACGTTTGCACAGCTCTTTCGCCAGATCGATATCAAAACCCACCAATTCACCCTGCGCATTCTTCGACTCAAACGGGGCGTAGGTTGGATCGGTACCAATACGAACTTTTTGCGGAATGGCGGCAAAGGCTGCGGTAGCACTGGAGAAAGCCAGGACCAGAGAAAGAGATAACACCAGTTTTTTCATAACTATCCTCAACAGACTGTCTTTTATAGGGGATGTTTACAGGACCAGGTGCAGTTATCGTGCCATTAATCGGGTCGACAAGGCAAAACATTCTGCCCTGCCCCCGGTTTATTTTGCATGAAAAGCGCTTAAATATGCACTTCCGCTCTGTTCACCCGCAATAATTGCACCATAATGGTGCATTCAACCCGTCACGCACCGCTATGGCTAACCCAAACGGTGCAGTCAGGTCCCCGTATTCAGGTATCAGTCACCGTAGACGTTAAAGTCAAAATACTTTTTCGCCATCTTGTCGTAAGTGCCATCCTGACGCAGATCGGCCAGCGCCTTATCAAAGGCAGCTTTCAGTTCCGTATCGTCTTTACGTAAACCGACGCCTGTACCGTCGCCGAAGTACTTTTTATCCTTCACGGAAGGGCCGGCAAAAGCAAAGTCTTTGCCCGCAGGCTGTTTGAGGAAACCTTCACTGGCGGCAACTTCGTCCTGCAATGCCGCATCAAGACGGCCCGCCGTCAGGTCAGAGTAAATCAAATCCTGGTTTGCGTAGGCCACCACATCCACGCCTTTGCTACGCCAGGTGTCATTGGCATAGGCTTCCTGAGTGGAGCCTTGTAACACGCCAACGTGCTTACCTTTAAGCGCGTCAAGCGTTGGCTGAATCGGGGAGCCTTTCGCCGCGATCAGACGCGAATCCGCCGCGTACAGTTTGTCGGAGAAGGCAATTTCCTGCTGGCGCTTATCGGTTATGGAGAGCGAAGAGATAATGGCATCAATTTTCTTCGCTTTGAGCGACGGGATCAGTGCATCGAAATCACTGGCGACCCAGGTACATTTGACCTGCATACGCTTACACATCTCATTGCCCAAATCGATATCAAAGCCGATGAAGTCGCCTTTGGCATCTTTTGAAGAGAACGGAGCGTAGGTGGTATCCGTGCCAATGCGCACCGTTTGCGGCAGCGCTGCATAGCTGGATGCAGTAGCAGATAGACCAATCAGCAATGACAGAGCGAGAATTGACTTCTTCATACATAACCCTCAAGTGGAATGACTTTATTATGTTTTACGTTGTGTTGTGCGTTTGCAGGCTTTTTCATGCAGGTCTTATGCCATTTTCGCGCCGCTCGGGATATTCGACGTTAAATATGTTAATAAAACGTTGCAATATTGTCCTGATGTTGAAGATAGCAGGTCTGACGGATGAACCGCAGCGTTTCAGATGGATTTAGCGAATTAAATGTTGAGGATATGATCGCGGTTACAAAATTGCCCTGTTTCAGGGCAATTGATGCAAAAAGGCCCGCCGACGGGGCAATATTATGCTCCCTGCCAACGGGTAAAAAGGTCCTGCGGAAGGGCGATATCAAACTGATCGAGGACGCGATTAACTGTCTGATTTATCACATCATCCAGCGTCTGAGGACGATGATAAAACGCCGGAACCGGTGGCATAATGATCGCACCAATTTCCGCCGCCTGGGTCATTAAGCGCAAATGCCCCAGATGGAGCGGCGTTTCCCGAACGCACAGCACCAGTGGGCGGCGCTCTTTTAACACCACGTCTGCCGCGCGGGTCAACAGGCCATCGGTATAGCTATGGACAATGCCAGAAAGCGTTTTAATTGAGCACGGCAGAATAACCATTCCGGCGGTCTGAAAAGAGCCGGAGGAGATGCTGGCGGCAATATCGCGCGCATCGTGCGTCACGCTCGCGAGCGCCTGAACATCACGCAGCGATAAGTCAGTCTCGAGAGAAAGCGTCTGGCGGGCGGCCTGGCTCATGATCAGATGCGTTTCAACATCCGGTACATCGCGCAACACCTGGAGCAGCCGCACGCCGTAAATGGCGCCGCTGGCACCCGAAATACCAATAATGAGTCGCTTCATGATTTATCGCCCTGTCTGACTTCTGGGCTGACTTTGCAGGATTTTATGGGGAGTTGCAAGTCAGGGGGCGGGATTCGCCCCCTGGCAGGTCAGGGATTACCCTTCGTTGTGCATCTCGAGGTTTTCAACTTCGTTCTGCAACTGAACTGCTTTGGCATCGTCATTACGCAGGGAATCGAGAAAATCGAGATACTGCTGATCCACATCCTTCGTAACGTATACGCCGTTAAACACGGAACATTCAAACTGCTGGATATCCGGATTCTCGGTACGGACCGCGTCGATCAGATCGTCCAGATCCTGGAAGATAAGACCGTCTGCGCCGATGATCTGGCGAATCTCATCCACTTCACGACCATGCGCAATCAGTTCGTTTGCAGTAGGCATATCGATGCCGTACACGTTCGGGAAGCGAATCTCCGGTGCCGCAGAGGCCAGATAGACCTTTTTCGCCCCGGCTTCACGTGCCATTTCAATAATCTGCTCTGAGGTGGTGCCGCGCACAATGGAGTCATCCACCAGCAGGACATTTTTATCACGGAACTCCGCGCGGTTGGCGTTCAGTTTACGGCGTACGGACTTACGGCGCAGCTGCTGTCCCGGCATGATAAAGGTACGGCCAACGTAGCGGTTTTTCACAAACCCCTGACGGTACGGCTTGCCGAGAATACGCGCAATTTCCAGCGCGATATCGCAGGAGGTTTCTGGAATCGGGATGACCACGTCGATATCCAGATCTTCCCACTCACGAGCAATTTTTTCGCCAAGCTTGGTACCCATGTTCACACGGGCGCTGTAAACGGAAATCTTGTCGATGAAGGAATCCGGACGCGCGAAGTAAACATACTCGAACAGGCACGGATTGCTGACCGGGTTTTCGGCACACTGACGGGTGAATAGCTGCCCTTTCTCCGTGATATAAACCGCTTCGCCCGACGCAACGTCACGCAGGAATTCAAAGCCCAGGGTATCCAGCGCGACGCTTTCAGACGCCACCATATATTCGGTGCGACCGTCGCCGACATCACGTTTACCCAACACCAGCGGACGGATACCGTTCGGGTCACGGAAGGCAACCATACCGTGACCAATAATCATCGCCACACAGGCATACGCGCCGCGGATCTGTCGGTTGGTCGCGGCAATCGCGGCAAAAATGTTGTCTGCTTCCAACGGGTAGTGACGGAAGTTATCCAGTTCACTGGCGAAGATATTGAGCAGGATCTCAGAATCTGAGGTGGTATTGATGTGACGGCGCTTCTCTTCAAACAGCTTTTTACGCAGTTCGTGGGCATTGGTCAGGTTGCCATTGTGGGCAAGCGTGATGCCATACGGGGAGTTGACGTAGAAAGGTTGAGCTTCAGAGGCGCTGGAGCTGCCAGCCGTTGGATAACGCACATGACCGATGCCCATGTTGCCCTGCATACGCTGCATGTGGCGAGCTTCAAAAACATCACTCACCAGACCGTTTGCCTTACGCAAACGGAAGCAGTTATTTGCATCGATGGTGATAATGCCAGCGGCATCCTGACCACGATGCTGAAGCACTGTTAAGGCGTCATAAATCGACTGGTTAACCGGCATAACACCGGCGATACCGACAATACCGCACATACGTCTTTTTCCTCGTTAAGCTACAACCCAACGCTTATGCTCTGGGCAAGAAACTTGACGAGCTTTGCAGATAGTCAAAGAACCATCTGATGATGAAACTGAACTCCGGGATCAGCCGTGACTTACTCCAGTCCTCACCTTTCGACAGGCCGGTAAAGGTGTCGAGAAAGAACAGAATAGCAGCCACAATCAACACGCCGCGCAGAGCCCCGAAACAGACCCCCAGAACCCGGTCGGTACCTGACAGACCGGTTTTCTCAACCAGTTGCCCTACCACGTAGTTCACAATGGCGCCGACGATCAGCGTCGCGATAAACAGCACCGCGATGGCAATCCCGTTTCGAACCAGTTCGTCTTCAAAGCCCGAAAACCAGACAGAC